>JAPKMV010000077.1 GCA_026645635.1 Caldilineaceae bacterium | reverse complement strand
CGTCAACTCGAAGCCTGTCATGCGCGGCATCATCACATCGGACACCACCAGATCTACGATCTCGCCTTGCAGCAGCGCCCACGCTTCCAGGCCGTCAGCCGCCACCGTCACGCGGTAGCCGGCGGTCTCCAGGATATTCTTCTCCAGCGTCCGCGTCGTGAAGGAGTCATCCACGACCAGGATCAACGGGGCCTGCGCCGCGGTGGCTGCCGTCGCCGTCGTTGCCGCGCCAACCCGCAACTTGTCGGCTGCCATTCCCGGCTGATTGATCGTGTACAAGAGATCCGCCACGTTGAGCACGATCACGACTTCGCCCGTGCCCATGACCGCGGCGCCGGCCACATTACGCACGCGCGTCCACGGTTTGGGCAGGCTCTTGAGCACCAATTCCTGCACATCGGCAACGGTGTCCACCAAAACGACAAATCGTTTATCGCCGGCGGCCAGGACTACCGCATACTGGGGCGCCGTGGGGCTGGCGTCCGGCCCCGCCTCCAGTTGCAGAAGATCGGCCAGCGCCACCGTCGTCAAGGGATGGCCGTCCACCTTGAGCACGGTGCGCCCCTCAGCATGGCCAAACTCATCCGGCAGCACGCGCCAGATGCGCACCACGCTGCCAGCAGGCAGGGCGAATGTGCGCCTGTTGACCTGCGTCAGCAGACAGAGCGTCGTCGCGACCGTCAACGGCAAGAAGAGTTTGAAATGGGCGCCTTGCCCCAGTTTGCTGTCCACATCGACCATGCCGTGCAGCCGCTCGACATGCTCACGCACCACATCCATGCCCACGCCCCGCCCCGATACATCCGTCACCTGTGTACGCGTGGAAAAACCAGAGCGGAAGATCAGCCAGTAGGCGTCATGCTCGCTCAACCCGGCTGCTTCGTCACTGTGCAGGATGCCGTGGCGCACAGCGCTGGCGCGCAGTCGCTCCGGGTCGATTCCGGCGCCGTCGTCGATGACCTCGACCAGCAGCATGTCGCCGCGCTGTCCTGCCCGCAGGCGGATCACGCCTTCGGGCGGCTTGCCGGCAGCTACGCGCAGCGCAGGCGGCTCGATGCCGTGATCCACGGCATTGCGGAGCAAATGCGTGAGCGGGTCCTTGATCCACTCCAGCACCGAACGATCCACCTCCGTGTCGGCGCCTTCGATCACCAGCCGCACCTGTTTGTCGAGGGTGCGCGCCAGATCGCGCACCATGCGTGGGAAAGCCTCAAAGACAACGCCGACGGGCATCAGCCGCGTGCGCCGCACATGATCATCCAGGCTATCCACCAACTGACCGGTGCGGCGATGATTGGCGTCCAGGTCGCGCCAGAGTTCGCGCAGGCGGCGGGCAAGTTCGCCCAATTGCCGCTCGACGTGATCCACCTGCTCGCGCAAGTCATCCCTGTCCGCCGCCAGTTGCATGCTACCCTGTGCTGGCCGCGCCGCGCCATTGGCCAGCCCGAGCACGGTATGGCGTCTGTGCCACACCGCCCGCCAGTGCTCGACATCTTCCAGCAAGGTGCGCAGGCGACGCTGCTGCTGCAAGGAGTTGAGCCGCACCACCTGTAATTCGCCGACCTGTTCCATGATCGCGTCGAGCTTTGCGGTGGTGACGCGCACGGTCTCGTCCATCGCGGCGGCGCCACCCGGTCGCGGCGCCGCGGCTGAGGAGCATGGCGCAACCGGCGCGGTCAAGATTGGGTCGATCTGCGCGACAGAGTTTGCCGGCGGCAGATCTGGTACTGGTGTCGCCACCGGCTGCACTGCCGGCGCCGTCCCTGCCGTCACACCGAAATGCTCCAGTTGCGCCACCAGATCGAGGGTGGTCGGCGCCGGCGCGGCGTCGCCGTCGGCGCTGGCGACCAGCGTGGCCACCTCATCCAGCGCGCGGTAGAGCAGGTCGAACTGGCCAGGATGTGGCTGCAGCGCGCCGCTGCGAATCTGGCCGAAGATATCTTCAAGATGATGCGCAACGATGGCGACGTTTTCCAGCCCTACTGCGCGGGCGGCCCCTTTCAAGCTGTGAGCAGCTCGAAAGATCTCGGCCAGCAGCGGCTCCGGCGCGGCGGCGGGCGCCTGCTGCTCGAGCGTCAGCAGGTCGCGGCTGAGTGTCTGCAAATGCTCCTGCGCCTCGACGGCAAAGGCGAGGCGCAGTTGTTGCATGAAATCCTGATCGAGCGACATGGTGCTCTATACCTTGTAGCGATCGGTGGCGGTCAGCAGTTGCTGCGCCAGCGCGTTGAGTCCTTCAGCCGCTGCCTGCGATTGGCGCGCGCCGGCCACAAATTGGATCGTCGCCTGGTTGATCTCGCGCATCGCCTGGGCGATCTGGTCCATTGCCACGCTCTGCTGGCGCGAAGCCGCGGCGATCTGCTGCGACGATTGGGCGGTAGTCCGCACGTTGGTCGTGAGTTGGGTGATGATTTCGCCGGCGCGCTGGGTGAGGGCCATGCCGCTCTCCACGCCGCGCGTCCCCTGCTCCGTGGCCAGCACTGCCGTATTCGTCGCCTTCTGGATATCGCCGAGGATGGTGCGCACCTTGCTCGTGGCCTGCTTCGACTGTTCGGCCAGGTTGCGCACCTCGCCGGCGACGACGGCAAAGCCCTTGCCCTGCTCGCCCGCCTTGGCCGCCTCGATGGCGGCATTGATCGCCAGAATGTTCGACTGGTCAGCGATGTCGGTGACGGTGGCAATGATCTCGCCGATCATCTGTGTCTGCTCGGACAGGGCCAGGATGTTGTGAGCAATGCCCTGCACCTTGGCGTGAATGTCTTGCATACCGCGCAAGATGTCCTCCACGGAGGTCGCGCCTTCCTGACCGACGCGGGCGGCGTCCTGCGCCATTTGCGCCAATTCGCTGGCTTTGGCCGCGGATTGCTGCGACGAAGACTGCGCTTCACTGACCGTGGCCGTCACCTGGTTGATGGCCGATGACTGTTCATTGGCGCTTGCAGTGTGCTGGCTGACGGTCGCCAGGATTTCCGTGGCCGCGGCGGTGATGTCATGCGTGCTGGCGCGCACCTGCAAGGAGACTTCTCCCAGGCCGGCAGCCATGCCGTTCAGCCGCTGCGCCAGGGTCAGCAACTCACCGTCATAGGTATTGTCCAGCCGTGCAGTGAGGTTGCCCGCGGCTACCTCGTCGGTAAATTGCGCGTAATCGCCGATGGCGCGCTGGAGACGGTTGCGCGCCTCCTGTTCGGCAGCCATGCGTTTCTGCAGTTGATCGGCCATGGTGTTGAATGCGTCGGCGAGCACCTCGATCTCGTCGCCGCTGTGCACGGAGACATGGCGGCTCAGGTCGCCGGCAGCCAGCGCCTGCGCGCCAACAGTGACCAGCTCGATGTTGCGTGCGATCTTGCGACCAAAGTAGATGCCGAGGAATACGGCAAAAATCAACCCGGCCAGCGTGACAACCGCCAACAGGGAAATCGACCACTGCAGGGTCTCCCTGGAGTCTGTATGGGTTGCCAGCGCCGTCTGCTGGCTGAAGGCGAGCAGATCGTCGAAGGCGCGATCAAGCTCTGTGCGACGTTCAGCCAGGGCGCCCTCGCCGATGTCCGCCAGGGCGGCCTCCGTATCGCCGGCATTGACTTTGTCCAGGGCCGGCTCGAACTCGCCGCGGTAGCCGTCCCAGGCAGCCTGGAGCGCGGTCACCAGCGTCTGTTCTTGGGGCGTCAATGGGCGGTTGGCATACAGGGCGATGTGCTGCGAGATCTGTTCGATGTGGTCGCGCATTTCCGCATCCAGCGTAGCCCGCTGTTCTGGGAACATGATCGATTTGTAGAGACTGCTGCGCAACCGATAGACATGAATGCCCGCCTCACTGAGTTGGCTGTCAGGCAGCAGGCGGTCGGTATACATCGTATCGACGCCGCGATTGATGCTGGTCAAGCCCCACAAGCTGTAGAGGGAAACGCCGACGATGATGAGCGCAATCAGCATGAAGCCCAGCATCAATTTGGTGCCAACCCGTTTCGACCAAGGTACCTGCATGATCCCCTGCCTTTCTCATAACTGCTCTTGCTGCTGATCTCGCCGGTGATCTCGCACTGACACAGTCAAGATCAGGCATGTTTGCCGCCGACCAATAGCCGCTGATCGGCAAACATGGCCGGCAAATCCAAGATTGTCGTCAGGTCGGCGGTGATGCCGGGCAGCACGGCGTTGAGCGCTCCCTGCGGCTCCACCAACGACGGTTCAATATCGGTCTGGGCAAGGCTGCGCACGGCGGGGACGTCGTCCACCAGCAGCGCCACGGTGCAGCCTGGGGGCGCAACCAGAACAAGCCGCTGGTCGCCAACCGGCGCCGCGCGCCCGTTGAGCAAGCCGATATCCACCAGGTACTGTTGCAGATCGAGCACAGGAAAGAGCCGGCCGCGCAGATTCACCAGCCCGCGCCAGTGATGCGCCAGCCCAGGCACCGGGGTGATGCGGCTCAATGGCTGCACTTCTTCCACCCACTCGCTGCGCAGCGCATAGCGCTCATCGCCCACCTGGAGCACGACAAGTTGCAGATCGCCTTGCGTCAACGCAGCAGCCGCCAGTGGCTGCGCCAGCGCCTTCGCCCGCGCTTCCAGCACCGCCTGCAGGTCGTCACCCATCGCCATCATCCTGTTGCCCTTTGTCCTTCAAACGCTGTGCTGTGAGGCCAATGCAGCGACTGCTGCGCCAGATCATGCTGCAGCGTGACCATCTGGCGCAGCCGCCCGACCGTCAGCCCATCACCGCCGCGCACCGGTTCATCGGCGGCGCGCCCCGCCAACAGGCTTGCGGTCAACTGTAGTTCACGCTGCGCGCGCGTCATCTGCCCTTGCTGTCGATAGAGGCCGGCCAACGCAAAATGCGCAAGCTCAAATTCGGCATCGACATAGACGCAGCGCCGCAGCGCCGCGAGTGCGGCATCCGGCTGGCCGGCTTCGGTCAGCAGCAGGCTGTGCAGATAATGCGCCTCCGCCAGCAGCGGCGCCTGCTCCACCGCCACCTGCGCCCAGCCTTCTGCTTCAGCCAGCTTGCCGCGTCCCGCCAGTAACTGCGCCAGGTAATAGGCGGCGTGACCGTCGTTCACCGGCGGCGCCGCCAACGCCAACAACTGCTGGCTTGCCTGCTCATATGCGCCGGCCGCAGACAAGGACAAGGCGGCTGCGTAGCGATCGTCCGTGTCGGGCGGCGCAGCTATTGCCGCGGGGACAGGCCGCGGCGCGGCCACTGCCGGCGAAAAATGCAGTGGCGCCGGTGTCACCGGCGGCTGTGGATCGGGCAAGGCCGGCGGCGTCTGGACGAGTTTCAGCAGCGACGGCTTGCGGTACACAACCGTATCGGGAAAGTTACAGATGGAGAAGTGATGAAAGACTTCCTGCGACGGCTCAGCATGGCCGACGATCAGCCACCCATCTTCATTGAGCGCGGCGTGCAGACGGCTCACGACACGGTGCGTGGTTGCCTGGGGAAAGTAGATCAACACATTGCGACAGAGGATCAGGTCGAAGTGTGTCGTGTTCGTGCGCAGAGAGGGGTAATCGTCGCCAGCCAGGTTGAGATAGGCAAAGGTGACGCGCTGGCGAATGCGCGGGAGCAACGTGAAGGTGCGCCCTTCCTGGGTGAAAAAATCTGCCTGGAATGACGGCGGCGCTTGTCGAAAAGACCAGGGGCCGTAGACGCCCTGTTTTGCGCGCGCCAGCGCATCCTGGTCGATGTCCGTGGCGAGCAGCAGCACGCTCCAATCTGCCAGGTCAGGCAGCAGTTGTTCGAGGAGAATCGCCAGCGAGTACGGCTCCTCACCGGTGGAGCAGCCGGCGCTCCAGATGCGCAACTGGCGCAGATGGCGCTTCCGTTCGATCAGTTCCGGCAGAATGTGGTGGGTCAGGGCCATGAACTGTGGTTCGTTGCGAAAGAAATGGGTTTCACCCACGGTGAGATGGTGTACGAAGGTGATGCGGGTGGGATCACTGACCGGCGCCTGGCGCAGCAGGTCGTACAACGTGCTCAGGTTGGTGACACCCGTGGCGCGGCTCGTCTCGCCCACGGCTCGCTCCAACTCAGGACGCCGGTGCACGCCAAAATACATGCCCGTCAACGCCTGGGCCAACTCGTGAAATCGCTCATAGTCGGCTTCATCCAGGCGGGGAAGAAGCGAGGAAATCAATCCAGCAGTCACATGCGGCTTCTTTCCTAGATCAGATCTGGCGTCCCTGCCAGCACGCGGTCGGTGTCAAGCACGAGAATCACGCGGCTGCCGGTGTGCGCCAGCGCAACGACAACACTTTGATCGGCGGCGCTGCGCTCGAAGTGTTCCAGGGCAGCGGCTGTCACCCCGACAACATCGATCATGGCATCCGCGATCAGCCCCAGACGGCGGTTGCGGCCTTTGACAACGATGATCGGCGTGTTCAGGGCATATGCGGCGGCCGGCATTCCCAGGCGCGTCCGCAGGTCCACCACGGGAATCACAAAGCCGCGCAGATTAAGCACCCCAGGCAGCCAGGCCGGTGCTTCCGGCACCGGTGTCAAGGCGACCATGCGTAGCACTTCCGCCACGCGGTCAGCCGGCAGGGCGTACTCGTGCTCGTGCAGTTGAAACACAACCAGTTGCGTCAGCTCCGGCGCAGATGTCGTCATCGCTGCCCCACGGCCATAGGCTGCGCCGCAGGGGCCGTCACAGACACGGCCGAAGGCGCAAGCGGTAGACGAACGGTGAAGACCGTGCCGGCGCCGGGTACACCGTCGGAACGAGCCGTGACGACGCCACCGTGCGCCTTGACAATCTCTTTCACGATGAAGAGACCCAGCCCAGTGCCGCTGATCGTGCGCACGCTGTGGTTGCCGCTGCGATGGTACTTGCTGAACAACTCATCCATCTGCTCTGCCGGAATGCCGGGGCCGTTGTCGGCCACTTCCAGCACAGCGTAATCGTCTTCGACGGTCAGACGCATCTGCACTGCGCCGCCCTCTGGTGTGTACTTGATGGCATTGGAGAGCAGGTTCTCAAGCACCTGTTTGATTCGCTCCCCATCAACCCAGGCAAGCACAGGACACGCTGGCAGGGTGACAGTGAGCGTCTGCTGTCTGGTTTGGCATTGCAGCATTGCCAGCCGCGCCGCCCGCTCCACCAGCGCGCACAGTTCCTCCTCCTCCGGCTGAATTCGCAGATAGCCGGCCTCAATCTTGGCAAAGTCCAGGTAGTCATTGATCAGCGCATTGAATTGCTCCGTGCTCTGCATGGCGATGTCGACCAGTTCATACTGGCGGGGTGTCAGCGGCTCCCGCGTATCGGCGAGCAGCAGCTTCAGCGCCGTCTGCACCGCACCGGCCGGGTTGCGCAAGTCATGGGTGATCATCGAATAGAAGTCGGTTTTGAACTGCAACAATTGATTCTGGGCCACCAAACCGTTGCGATGTTCGATCGCCTGCTGCAGTGCATAGAAGAATTGAGCATGATCGGCGCCGACGGCCAACTCCTGTTTTTCGATGTAGCCGTCGGCGCCTTCCTGGACTGCCGTCGTCGCCGACTTGACGCCCCCCATTCCAGTCAACATTACGATCGGGGTGGTTTGATCGACCATCCGAATGGTGCGTAAGAGGTCGATCCCGTCTGCGTCAGGGAGGATCAGGTCAAGCAGGATCAGGTCGAAGTGTTCACCGCCCGTAACGGCCGCCATTGCCTCCTCGCCAGTTGCCGCTTCGGCGACAGAGGCTCCGTGGCGCGTCAATAGGACGCGCATAAACATGCGGATGGTGGCGGAGTCATCGACAGTTAGAATCCGCATATTGGTTAACATAAGAGAAATGTGTCCTTTCACATTATCTCGTTCGTCGGTTATTGGCTTGCGCACTACTGCGTCAGGGGAGATGGCGCTGTTTGAAGTATAGGATCGTCACCAGTGAGGGTCAATACGATAAATAATGGATATTTGCATATCGCTTGACAACATTTGTATTAGGGAGTACGATGGCGTCGGGCAATGGCGAAGCGCAGCCTCCGGTGTGCTCGCAGCGTCTTCCACATCGCCCACTTCAGCCTGATCCAGCGGAATTGTGTGTTGATATTGCCTTGACCCCCAAGAGGTACGCACATGGCTACAAAGCATCTCCCGAAGCTACCCGCCAACGCCGTTCGCCGCCCGCGCCATTCGACATTGCGTCGTTGGGGAACAGCCGTTGGCGGCGGTGTGGCCGCGTTTGCACTGCTCACCTTACTGGCCTGGCTGCCGCTGGTCGGTTGTACAGCGTGTGATAGCGCCAGCGCCGCGCCAGTCTACCAGACGGCGCCGGCAGAGGAACCTACACCCGACGCGACCGCAACGCTTTCGGTAGAACCCGCTCCTACCGAAGCGCCAACCGCGACGCCGCTCGACACGCCGATCGCAGAGCCGCCGCCGACAGCAACGCCCAGCCCGGAGCCAGCAACCGAGACTGCAACGGCAACCGAGACCCCTAGCGAAACACCCACGGAGACGCCTACTGAGACGCCGGCTGCCACCGCAACAGCGACTGAAACGCCACCCGCAGTCGTCATTGCGACAACGCCACCTACGGAGACGCCAACCGTTGACCCGACCGCCACACCGCCGGATACACCGACCGCAACGGCGATCCCGCGCCTGTTGATCACCGAACTGATGATTGATCCAGTCGCAGTCAACGACACAAACGGTGAATGGATCGAAATCTACAACGCTGGAAACAGCACAGTGGATCTGAACGGTTGGAGACTTGAATCAAATAACGACAACGGACACACGATCGCCAGCAACATCCTCCTGGAATCCAACACCCATATTGTGCTGGCGCGCAACAACGACGCCGCAGCCAATGGTGGCGTGCACGCCGTGTACCGTTACAGCAGCATCAATCTGGCCAACACCACCGACAGCCTGGCGCTGCGCGCACCGGACGGTGGCGGCGTGCACACCGTGGCCTGGGGCGGCGGCCTGACCGTCCAGCCCGGCGCCAGCCTCGAACGCGCCAACCTCATCGATCCCGCCCAGTGGGTCGTCGCTGCGCAGCCTTGGCCCGGCTCCGCCGGCGATTTCGGTAGTCCGGGCGCAGCTTACACATCGCCTTCTGCTGCAACTGTCACCCCTGCGCCGACGGCACCAGAGACGCCCACGGCGACGGCAACCGCCACGCCGACTGCGTCAACGCAACCGACTGCTACGGACACAGCAACGGCTACTGCTGCCCAGACAGTCACAGAGACGCCAACGGCGGATCCAGTCGCCGCGATGGAAACCCCAACCATCGCCCCGTCAGCGACGCCGACCGACAGTGCGACTGCGACGCTGACGGCTACAGATGCGCCCACGGCTACAGATATGCCCACGGCTACTTCGTCAGCGACGCCGACGGCGACAGAGACTCCGCCACCGACGGCCACCGATACACCGATCCCCCTGCCGACGCCCACGCCAACCCCGGCGCCGCGGCTGTTGATCACGGAGTTGATGGTCAACCCTATCGGTGTCGACGACGCAGTTGGCGAGTGGTTTGAATTGTTCAACGCCGATGTTGTGGCGGCCAATCTGCGCGGATGGCGCTTGATGGACCTGGACGATGAAGAGCATGTGATCGCCACCGACCTATGGCTGGAGCCGGGTCAGTATATCGTGTTGGGGAGATCACAAAACGCGAATGCCGGCGTCCCCGTCGTCTACGTCTACAGTGGCATTCAATTTGCCAACACGCAGGACGAACTTGTGCTGTCGCCACCTGGCGTCGCCAGTGCGGTGGACGCAGTCGCATGGGGCGACGGCCGCGCGTTTCGAGTGAGCGAGGGTCGCAGCGCCGCGCGCATCGGCCACGGCGACCCGGCCGCCTGGCAGACGGCGGAATCACTGTGGCCGGATTCTCTGGGGAATTACGGCAGTCCCGGCCAGCCGAATCCGCTGCCCGCCCTGCCGACAGCGCCGCCTTTCCCCACAGCCACTGACACGCCCTTACCCACAGCGGCTGATACGCCAACCTCAACTCCGACCGATACCGCCACATCGCCGCCGCCCACGGACACGCCCGTCTTCCTGCCGCCCACGGACACGCTGATTCCGACGGCAACTGCCACAACACAGGCAACGGATACG
>JAPKMV010000779.1 GCA_026645635.1 Caldilineaceae bacterium | reverse complement strand
GGCGCTGATGCTGATCTTCTGGAAAGAGTTCAAACTGCTCAGCTTCGACCGCGACTTCGGCGCCAGCCTCGGCCTGCCCATGCAGTGGCTGGAAATCCTGATCACCTTCCTCTTGGTCATCGCCATCGTGATCGGCCTGCAGGCCGTCGGCGTAGTGTTGATGAGCGCAATGGTGGTGGCGCCCGCCGCCGCAGCGCGCCAGTGGACCGACCGTCTGGGCGTGATGGTGGCGCTGTCGGCGTTTTTCGGCGCGCTGGCCGGCGTGACCGGCACGTTGATCAGCACGACGGCGGGCGGCCTCAGCACGGGGCCGGTGATCGTGCTTTGCATCAGCGCGATTGCGGCCGGCTCGCTGCTCTTTGCGCCGCAGCGGGGCATGGCGTGGGCGTGGTGGCGGAGGCAACAACAATCTCTTAATCTCCCAATCTCATAATCTCTTTGTCCAGTGAGATTATGAGATTATGAGATTGGGAGATTTGCGATTGGAGATTGGAGAGTATGTCGGCTTCTTTGGAAATTCAATTGATTGCAGTGTTGGCGGCGGCGGCGTGCGCGCTGCCGGGCGTCTTCCTGGTGCTGCGCAGCATGGCCATGATGGCCGACGCCATCAGCCATACCGTGCTGCTGGGCATCGTGCTCGTCTTCTTTGTCGTCCAGGACCTGCAGTCGCCGTGGCTGCTGGTGGGCGCAGCCGCAACCGGCCTCGTAACCGTGACGTTGGTGGAACTGCTCAACCGGACGCGGCTGGTGAAGGAAGACGCCGCCATCGGGCTGGTCTTCCCCGCACTCTTCAGCCTGGCCGTGATCCTGATCTCGCGTTTTGCGCGCGGCGTCCATCTCGACGTCGACGCTGTGCTGCTGGGCGAGTTGGCCTTTGCGCCCTTCGACCGCATGGTCTTCCTGGGTCTCGACCTGCCGGTGGCGCTGGTGACGTTGGCAGGCATTCTGGCGCTGAACATCGCCTTCATTGCCGCGTTCTACAAGGAACTGAAACTCGCCACCTTTGACCCTGGGCTGGCGACGGCGCTGGGCTTTGCGCCCGGTATGCTCCACTACGGGCTGATGGCGCTGGTCTCCATCACCGCGGTGGGTGCGTTCGATGCCGTGGGCGCGGTGCTGGTGGTGGCGCTCTTTATCACGCCCGCCGCCGCTGCCTATCTCCTCACCGACGACTTGCGCCGGATGTTGTTCCTCAGTGTCGGCATCGCCGTGATCAGCGCGCTGAGCGGCTACTGGCTGGCGCGCACCCTCGACGCCAGCATCGCCGGGTCGATGGCCACGATGACCGGTCTGGTCTTCGTCATCATCTACATCGCTGCGCCGCAGCGAGGGCTGGTGGCGCAGTTGCGGCGGCGCGCCCGCAACCGGCTGGAGTTCGCGCAGGCGATGCTGGCCATCCACCTGCTCAACCATGAAGGGCGGCCGGAGGCGGCGACCGAGAGCAGCGTCGATCATCTGCGCCAGCATATCCGTTGGGCGCCGGAATTCGCCGGCAGGGTTGTGCGCTACGCCGAGCAGGCGGGCGTCGTCCAGCAGCAGGCCGGTCAACTGCGGCTCACCGAGGCTGGGCGTTTGCTTGCCCAAGACGCGATGGTGCGTTGACTTGTCTGCGCGCTGAGATACTGTTTGTAAGAGCCTGTATGTAAAGTCACTCCACTTTGACGCAAAGGCGCAGAGATGCAGAGAAACGCAGAGAGTAACTACCAAGCCTCAGAGATAAGATGATCCACAGATTGCGCAGATTTCACAGATTAGCTGCTGGTGCATCTGCGCAATCTGCGGATGATGCCTGAGTAGTTATCGCAGAGAACAACTCGGTGCGATTCTGCGGCTGTTTCTCTGCATCTCTGCGCCTCCGCGTTGAAGTGGGTGGCTTTACACACAGACTCTGAGATTGCGCGACAGCCGTCTCCCGCGCTATAGTGACTGCCAACACATCAGGCATCGCTGTTCAACCAGTCAACCCTACCCAGACGCTATGACGGAAGCGCCGACAGCACAGCATACAGCGAGCAGTGACCCGGGCGCTGCCGGCGGTTCTCAGCGGCGCTGGTCCGCGCAGATCGCGGCCGGCGCGCTCTTTGTGCAGGCGCTCGTCTATGCCGCTGCGGTCGCCTTGCGTCTGCTGGGCGTCCAGTGGGAAGTGACAGTCGATATCTTCTCATTGCCCGAAGAAGCCTTTCTCGCCGCCATTACAGCCGTCATCTTGGCGCCCGTCATCGTGGCAATGTTGATTGCGGCGCTGCTCATCCTGGTGCGCCCGCCCCTGGGGTGGACCGTGGCGCAGTTCATCCAGACAGTGCTGCTGTTGGTGGGCGTCCAGCTCTATTTCACCAGCGGCGACCCCGCCATGCTGCTGCCGGTGATGTGGCGCGATTTCCTGATGCTCGGCTCGATCCTGATCGTGATCTATCTCAACTCGCCCGAAGGCCGCCTGCTGCTGGCGCGCCGGTCTTCCCACGCGACCGCGCATGAGGCAGCGCCGTCGTCGCGCACCGCCCATGGATGACCAGGCTCGTCAGGCGCTGCTGCGCCGCTTCGAACCGATCCTGCGCCACACCCAGGGCGAACACTTCTTCCCGATGGACGCCGAGGCGTACATCCGTGCGTGCAG
>JAPKMV010000778.1 GCA_026645635.1 Caldilineaceae bacterium | reverse complement strand
CGGGTTGACGGTGGTGGAGACAAAGAGCAGATTGCCCGCGCCGTCGTTGATGCGGGCGCCGATGGAATAAAGCGCGCCTTCCTGCACCGCCGCCGGGTCATACTCGACGCTGAAGGGGATGGGAACCTGGCTGCCCGCAGTGGCGATGACCTGCTCACCCAGCAGCGTGATCTCCGGCGGGGCATCGGCGATCTGTGCGTTGTGGATCGACACGGTGACGACCGCATCGTCCGGCAGCGCCATGCGCACCAGGTAGGTGACGGCGCCGGTGACGGTGGCCGCACCCGTTGCCGCCGCAGGTTCGGCGCGCACCATCACCACGGCCAGGGCATCGTCGGCCGTGCGCAGGTCGAGCCGGTCGCCGTCGATGCGATAGGTGGCCGCCGACTCCAGTGCGGCGATGAACTCCGCCTCCTGCTCCATGACGCCCTCCGGCGTCGGGCACATCATGCGCGTGGTGGCCAGCGGGCCGATGGCGATTGTGTCGCCCTCCACCGTGTAGCCGCCGCGGAAGTTGTTGCAACCGGCAGAGCCGCTGATCGAGCCATCGTCGCCGAACGCCACCGACAACTCGGTGTCAAGCAAGGTGGAGACCACAGCCTCGCGGCCGTTGTTGTAGTTGACTACAGTCCACGTAGAGCCGGCCAGGTCGCTGCTCTGCGCCGCAAAGACCGCCACCGCAGCGCCGTCGGCGTCGAGCAGCGTCAGCGCATCGTCAGCCACGGCAAAGGTCGCGGCGCTGGCCAGCGCGGCCTGGTACGCCGCCGCCTGCGTCATGATCGGCTCCGCGCAGGCCATCATGGTCGAACCGCCGACGCCAAACTCAATGGCGGCGCCGTCCACCGTGTAGCTGATGAAGTAGCTGTTGCAGCCGTCGCTGCCACCGGCGCTGCCGTCTGCCTCGAAGTGCAGCGTGACAGGGACATCCGCCAGCGGCGGTTGGCCAGCCAGTTCTGTGAGCACCCAGGCTGTGCCGGCCAGGGGATTGTCCGCCGGGGCGCCCATCCCGGCGTCCATCGGCGCGGCCGCGCTGCCGGGCAAGGGGCGGATCGGTGCGCAGGCCGTGAGCGCAAGCATGGCGAGCAGCGCTGCCAACACGAGCAATTTGGGTTGATGCATAACAGCCTCCAGTGAATGGTTTCGGTTTAACGGATTTCGTTGTATCTGTGATTCGGTCAATTCCAGTATGCTGTGTCCAGTATACCGTAATACATGACGTGACGACCCCAAGATTTGTTCCGAAACCACATGACACCGTCCCATCGACCACATCTTGATGTGATCCGGCGTCGCTCGCTTGCGGGTATGCTGTGTTCTGAAAGGCGGCCACCCTCTCCATTTTCGGATGAACAGTTGCCAGACGGCGCGGCCGCACCGCAACGATGAAAGGGAGGTGACGCATCATGGATGCAGTGGCAGTCGCTCCATCTGCCGGGATCGATCAACCGGCGCATTTCACCATAACGATTCAAGGCCGCGTGGGCGATGGCCTGGCCGAATGGTTTGGCCCACTCACCAGCACGGAAATTGCAGCGGGGCAGCCGCCCATCACGCTGTTGTCGGGCATCGTGACCGACCAGGCCGGTCTGATTGGTCTGATCCGCCGCCTCCACGGGCTGGGGGTCGTCCTTCTCGCCGTGGAGCGGCAATCCAACCTGTAGAGCGATTTGCCAAATCGCTCTACACACAACTGGTCGGGCTGTAGAGCGATTTGCCAAATCGCTCCACCCGCCTCAATACCGCTGCCCGCCCGTTCGGTGGTACACTGTCTTGACTACACGTGCGCGCTGCGGGGACAAGAAAGGATGCAACAAAATGGCTGTGCCATGTGACGGGTTTGTCTTTGATCTCGACGGCACCGTCTATCTGGGGGAGGCGGCGCTTCCGGGTGCGGTGGCGGCCATCGCCGAACTGCGCCGCCGCGGCAAGCAGGTGCTCTATGTGAGCAACAAGCCGCTGGAGCCGCGCACTGCATACGCCGCCAAGCTGACCCGCCTGGGCATTCCCACCGCCGCTGAAGATGTGATCACCTCCGGCTACGTATTGGGGCGTCATCTCGCCGAGCACGCGCCCGCCGCCCGCTATTACCTGATCGGCGAGGCCAACCTGGCCGCCGAACTGCGCAGCCACGGGTTGACCATCGTGGCGGAATTCGCCGACCAAGACCCCACCGCGGTCATCGATCCCCACGGCATCGACGCGGTGATTGTCGCCTTCGACCGCACGCTCGACTATCGCAAGCTGAACACGGCCTATCAGGCGCTGATGCGCGGCGCGCGCTTCTACGCCACCAACGCCGACAAAACCTGCCCGCTGCCCGGCGGCGCGATCCCGGACGCCGGCGGCACCCTCGCCGCGCTGGAGGCGATGACCGGGCGGCGGCTGGAAGTGCTGGCCGGCAAACCGTCGCCACTGACGATGGCCGTCGCGCTGGCGCGGCTCGGCCTGCCGCCGACGCGCTGCATGATGGTCGGCGACCGGCTGGAGACCGACATCGCCATGGGGCAGCAGGCGGGGATGCTCACCGCCGTCACGCTGACCGGCGTCAGCACACGCGCGGACGTGGCGCGCATGGCCGCACCGCCGACGTTCGTGATCGAGCACCTGGGTGAAATCCCGGCGCTGATCGC
>JAPKMV010000777.1 GCA_026645635.1 Caldilineaceae bacterium | reverse complement strand
GATCGGCGTGTCTGCGGGCAGGAGCACCGGCGCCGGCGACGCGGTGGCCGTGCCGGTTGCGGTGGCGATGGCCGTGGGCGTGCCCGGACCGGGCGTTGAGGTGGGTGGCGTTGTTGCTGTCGGCGTTTGCGTAGGCGTGGCGGTGGGCGGCAAGGAGGTGGGCGGCAAGGAGGTGGGCGTGCGCGTCGGCGTTTGCGTAGGCGTGGCGGTGGGCGGCGTGGGCTGCCTCTCCACCGCGCCGATGTCGCAGGCCGCACCCTGGGGCCGGCTCACCCCGCGCTGATCCGCAGCGAAGTCGGGCAGGCAGGGCGCAGCGTCGATAAGCGGGCTGCTGGCCCCGGGGAGATAGGTCCAAGTAGCCCCGCCGTTGTCCAGCAGCCCGCCAAGTTGGGCGGGGGTGTTGTTCACATCGCCCGTCTGGTTCAGGAAAAAGGCGCAGGAGTTGTCCGCGCTCAAGTTGTAGCCGCCGGAGACAAAGTGGGGCTGCGGGCCGGGCGTGTCGGTGATGGCGCAGTTGCCCGCGCCGGCCAGCGCCGTGTGGTAGAGGTTGAAACGCTGGCGGCTGTCATCCACGTAGCCGGCGAAGGCGTGCTGGTCGAGCACGCCGCCCAACCCGCCTTCGTTGTCGGCCAGGGTGACGTAGTAGAGGCTGGCCGGCCCCAAGAAATTCTGGATGGCGCCACCCGCGGCGGCGCGGTTGAAGCTGAAGGTGCTGTTGATCACGTCGAGTCGGCCGCGGTCGTTGTCGATGGCGCCGCCCCGCTCGCCCGCTTCGTTGGCGGCAAAGGTGGACGTGGTGATCCGGGTAAGGGCGTCGTTGGAGCCTGGGCCGGCCGCAATGGCGCCGCCGTAGCCTTCGGCCCGGTTCGCCTCGAAAGTGCTGCCGTCGATCTGTAGTTCGCCGTAGCTGATGATGGCGCCGCCCTTCGCCTCGCTGTCCACCGGCGCGTCGGCCAGGTTGAGCCGGAAATGGCTGCGGTCGATGGTCACTGCCGCCGACTCGGTGACGTAGAGCGCGCCGCCCACCGCGGCCTGGTTGCCCTCGATCAGGCTCTCCTGGATCGTCACCGCGCCGCCCACGCTCAGCCCGCCGCCGCCCACTGTCGCCGTGTTGTTGCGCACGGTGGTGCGGAACAGCGTCAGCGCACCCGTGCTGTTGAGCGCGCCATAGGAGGATTGGTTGCCCTCGATCACGCTGTCGGTGAGCGTCACCGTGCCTTGAAAGTCGATGATGGCGCCGCCGGCCCAGCCGTTCGCCGTGCTGTTGCGGATGGTGCTCTGCTCCATCGCCAGCGTCCCGCCGGTGTGGACGTAGATGGCTCCGCCGTAGTCGGCGCCGCTGTTGCCGTCGGTCAGCACGATCCGGCGCAGGGTCAGCGCGGCGCCCGTCTGCACGCGGAAGAGCCGGTTGGCGCCGCCGCCGCTCAAGGTGATTAGGCCGCCGCCATCGAGGGTCACGTTCTGGCCGCCTGCGATGGTGAACTGACCCGTCGTAATCGTCACCGGCGCCGCGCCACAGGCGAAGGTGATCTCACCGCCCGCAGCGACTGCGGCCGCCAATGCACTGGCCGTGCAGCTTGCGGGCGCCCCGTCGCCGACGACGGTGGCCGTGGGTGCGGCCAATAGCCGCCAGGCCGGCGCCAGGCAGAGTAACAGGGCGGCGATCAGCAAGCAGGCGAGCAGCGGAGTCTGAAATTTCATCTTGAACACTCCATGAACGGATGGCAGAGCGCGTTTTGCAGAGCAGCTATCTTCTTGGCACATGACTGGTCCTGGCTTACCGCGTCACCGCGGGCAGATAGAGTTGATAGCCGATGGGCGGGTCGGGCAGCGTCTGCGGCGGCAATTCGTCGCTGGGCGGCGGGGGTGGGGTGACAGGCTCTCCGGTTGGTCTCCGACCCTGGGCTGCCGCACCGGATGTGAGAAGTCCATAGCTTGCTGTTGTCCAACCGTAGACACCTACGGTATACTGTTCCCTACGGGTGGTGAATACAGTCACCGAATCGGTCGCCAGACCGGAAAAAGTACTCCATGTGAACCAGTCACCATTGTGGCAGCACAGGTAAATGTCAGGGTCTCCCTGGGTGGGTACCGATACGGCGGTAAAAGTACGTCTCGCATCCACCCAGTAATTGAACGTATGCCATTGACCCTGGTTGACCGTCATGGACGGCGGCACAAAATTGACCTGAATCTGATGCGAGCCTGAGATATTTCCTGACCGATCCGCGGCCGCGACTGCCAATCCTTTGATCCCTGGCGACAAACTGAGGCTCCAGTCCACGAACGTGGGAGTGCCACTATATGCCAGCCAGCCGGAGGTGGCGTTCACTACCCGCCACCCCCGGTAGGGTTCCCAGTGATACTCCACAATGTAGACAGAACCGACACCAGAACCGCCGGGGTTGTCCGAGGCGCTGATGCGCAGGGTGATGTTTGGGGTGGCAAAACTGGATCCCCCGACCGCCGAAAATGTATTCACAACAGGTTGGGTTTTGTCTGGTGGTGTCGGCGTCGGTGTAGGGGTAACGGTTGGTGTGGGAGATGGCGGCGCAGTTGTGGCCGTAGGCGACGGGGTGGCTGTGGGCACGGGCGCGCTGGCGCCGGCCTCCACTGCGCCGCTGTCGCAGG
>JAPKMV010000776.1 GCA_026645635.1 Caldilineaceae bacterium | reverse complement strand
GTAACGCGCCACGTCCTTGCTGTTGCCGATCACGTAGACAAAGCGCCCAAAGCCGGAATAGTGAAGAATGATAATCGCAACCACCAGCAGGACAAAGAAAATGATCATCGCCAGCGGGAATGGGCCGACCAGCGGCTGCTGCCCCAGACGGTTGAACCACGGGGCAAAACCGCCGATGGAGCGATCCTCCAGCAGCAGGTAGGCCAGGCCGCGGTAGCCGATCAGCCCGGCCAGCGTCACCACCAGCGACGGCAGCCCGACGATGCCGATCCAGAAGCTGTTGAACAGCCCAGCCGCCACACCGGTGAGCAGACCGGCGAGCATCGCCACCTCGATGGCCGTTCCCCCGGCGACAAGGAAGCCGACCATGCAGGCGCTCAATCCCATCACCGACGCCACCGACAGGTCGATCTCGGCGTTGATGATGATAAAGGTCATCGCCAGCGCCACGATGATCTTCTCGATGGACAACTGGAAGAGGTTGACCCAGTTGCCCACCGTCCAATACCCTGGCGTATTGAGTGCATTGTAGATGACGATCACGATCAACAGGATGAGCAGCAGCCCCTCCCAACTGCGCCAGAATTTTGCACTAGAGCGCATGACGAGCGCCTCCTTCCGCGGGCGGTTCACTGGCGCCGGTCACTTGCAACTCGTGGCGTGACCACACCTTGCGCAGGCGATTCATGATCACCGTGTCCGTGGCCACCGCCAGCAGAATCAGCAGCCCCAGCAGCGCATCGCGCCAGAACTCGCTGATCGCCAGCCAGCGAATCAGGCTGTTGTCGATCACGTCGATCAGCACCGCGCCCAGGAACGCGCCGAAGGGCGTGCCCAGGCCGCCGTTGATGTTGACGCCGCCGACGACCGCCGCGGCCACCGACTGCAACTCCACGCCCTGCCCGGCCACCACGGTGATGTTGCCGAAGCGGGCCAGGAACATGAAACCGGCCAGCCCTGCCAGCGCGCCGCTCAGCACGAAGGCTGTGAAGACGATGCGCTGCGCCGGGAAGCCCGCCACCTTCGCCGCCTCCGGGTTCGAGCCGATGGCGTAGAGCCGCCGCCCCCAGGGTAGATAGCTGACGACCAGTTGGAAGATGATCACGACGCTGAGCGCCATCACAAAGAGCAGGCGGATGTCGATGTCGCCAAAGCTGACCACGTTGACCGGTGGCAGTTCCACCAGCCACCGCGGCAGTTCATTGGTGAGCACGCTCTTGGCGCCGGAGATCTCCACGAGGATCGTGCGGTAGAGCGCCAGCGTGCCCAGCGTCACGATGATCGCCGGCACCCGCCCGTAGGCCACCAGCACGCCGTTGAGCGACCCCATCACTGCGCCCATGCCGACAGCCAGCAGCACCGCCAGCACCGGCGGGATATCGTTGTTCAGCGTCAGGATCGTGCCAACCACGTAGGCTGTGAAGCCCACAATCGAGCCGACGGAAAGATCGATGTTGCGGGTCAGGATCACCAGCGTCTGGCCCACCGCCACCACAGTGACTACGGCCACGCTGGTGGAGATGCGGGTGAAGGTGCGCGGGTTGAAATAGTTCTCGATCTGCGAGCCGAAGAAGAGGATCAGCCCGATGATCAGGCCGATCAGCACCAGTTCGCGAATCTGTTCCGGTTGGAAACGGCGGCGAATCCAGTTCATGCGGGCGCCGCCTCAGCCTGGCCGGTGGCTGCGGTCATCACGACCTCCTGGGTGGCGGCGGCGCGGTCAAAGATGCCCATCTGTCGCCCCTCGCGCATGACCAGCACACGGTCACTCATCGCCAGCACCTCCGGCAAGTCCGACGAAATCAGGATGATCGCCATGCCCTGCGCCGCGAGGTCGCTGATGATGTGGTGCACCTCGGCTTTGGCGCGCACGTCGATGCCGCGCGTCGGCTCGTCGAGGATCAGCAGCCGCGGCTGCGCGTTGAGCCACTTGCTGAGCACCACCTTCTGCTGGTTGCCGCCGGAGAGCTTGCCCACCTCCAGTTCCACCGAAGGCGTGCGGATGTTCAGCCGTTGGCGATACTCTTCGGCGGTGGCGCGCTCGGCCGGCTTGCGCAGGATGCCCAACCCGTTCATGTAGCGGCGCAGCGTGGGCAAGGTGACGTTGGTGACGATCGACATCGGCATGGTCAACCCCAGCCCGCGGCGGTCTTCGGTCACGTAGGCGATGCCCAGCTTGAGCGCCTGTTCCGGCGACTTAATCTGCACCGGTTTGCCGTCGAAGACGATCTCGCCGCCATCCGCCGGCTCGATGCCGAAGAGCGCCAGCCCCACGTCGGTGCGCCGCGCGCCGATCAGCCCGGCAAAGCCCAGCACCTCACCAGCGCGAATCTCGAAGTTCACATCCTGGAAAACAAGTTCCTTGCGCAAGTTGCGCACGCTCATCAGCAGGTCGCCGTGGGGCACTTCGACCTTGGCGAAGAAGTCGCCCACCTCGCGGCCCACCATCTCACGGATTACCTGCTCGCGCTGCACGTCGACCTTGACGCGGGAGGAGATGAACTTGCCGTCGCGCAGCACAGTCACCCGGTCGGCGATGCGGAAGACCTCTTCCATGCGGTGGCCGATGAAGAGGATGGCCACCCCCTGGCTGCGCAGCGAGTTGACGATGCGGAAAAGCTGATCCACCTCATGCG
>JAPKMV010000775.1 GCA_026645635.1 Caldilineaceae bacterium | reverse complement strand
GCAAACAGCGATCGGACAACACGCGATGGCCAAGAAGATCATTTTTGACACCGACCCGGGCATCGACGACGCCATGGCGATCCTCTTTGCCCTGGCCGCGCCGGAGTTGGAG
Organism: Caldilineaceae bacterium; assembly: GCA_026645635.1. Taxonomy (GTDB): domain Bacteria; phylum Chloroflexota; class Anaerolineae; order Caldilineales; family Caldilineaceae; genus Fredericiella. The sequence goes on along the minus strand of JAPKMV010000775.1, from coordinate 2,525 downwards.
ATCGTGGGCCTTACTACGATCTTCGGCAATGCCCATACCGACCTGGCCACGCAGAACGCGCTACGCCTGCTGGCCTTTGCCGGCCGGGACGACATTCCCGTGGCTCACGGCGCGCCCCAGCCGTTGCAGCGCGTCTTCGACCGTCCGGCCGATTTCGTGCACGGCGCCAACGGGCTGGGCGGCGTCTATCTGCCAGATCCCGTTCTCCAGCCCGACCCGCGGCCGGCGGCGCAGTTCATCGTGGAAACGGTGATGCAGCACCCCGGCGAGATCACGCTCGTGCCGGTGGGTCCACTCACCAACATCGCGCTGGCGCTGATGCTGGAGCCGCGCATCGTGGAGCGGGTGGCGGGCGTGGTGCTGATGGGCGGCGCGGCGACGGTCAACGGCAACGTCAACCCGGCGGCGGAAGCCAACATTTGGAACGACCCGCACGCCGCTGATCGCGTCTTCACCGCCGGCTGGCCCCTGGTGATGCTGGGGCTGGACGTGACGATGCAGGTCGCCATGGACGACGCCTATCTGGCGAGTCTGCGTTCCTCGCGCTTTGGCGAATTCATCTATGACATCACCCGTTTCTACCTGGATTTTCATCGCCAGGTGCACGGTGAATACGCCTGCCACACTCATGATCCGTCGGCCATCGCCTACCTGATCGACCCGACGCTCTACACGGTGGAGCATGGGCCGGTGCGCGTTGTCACCGAAGGGCTGGCGGCCGGGCAGACGCTCATGGATCGCCGCGGCGAATGGTACAGCCCGAACGCGTGGACACCCTATCGTCCGGCAGGCGTCTGCACGGGCGTAGATGCGGCGCGGGTGTTGGAACTCTACCGCGCACGGATTGTAGATAGTCAAACGATGGAAAACTGAGATAGACCGCGGATTTGGCAGATTTGGCGGATTCTCGCGGATAAAATCAAAGAATATCCGCGACAATCCGCCCGATCCGCCAAATCCGCGGTCTATTTGGACTCACAACAGGAGCAGATCATGCCCAATCGCCGTTTCATCATCGATACCGACACCGCTTCCGACGACGCCGTGGCCATCGTCATGGCGCTGCAGTGGCCGGACGTGACGGTAGACGCCATCACCGTGGTCTACGGCAACATGCCGCTGGAGGTGGCCAGCGCCAACGCCCGTTACAGCGTCGAGATTTGCGGCCAGGAGACGCCGGTTTACGAAGGCTGTGCGCGCCCGCTGCTGCGCGCCACTGCCCACGCCGATTGGTTCCACGGGCCGGAGGGCATGGGTATGTTGGGCCGGCTGCATCCCAAGCGTCCGCCGGCAGGGCAGAACGCCGTCGAAGAGCTGATCAACCGCTTCCGCGCGGCGCCGGGCGAGATTACCCTGGTCACGCTGGGGCCGCTCACCAACATCGCCGCCGCGCTGATCATCGAGCCGCGGCTGGCGGAGTGGGTCAAGGAGTGCTACATCATGGGCGGCAATGCCAACTGCGTGGGCAACGTCACCCCGGCCGCCGAGTTCAACATCTGGTGCGACCCGGAGGCGGCGCGCATCGTCTTTCACTCCGGCATGAAGTGTCTGATGGTCGGCTGGGAGCACTGCCGCTTCGATGCCGCGCTCTCCCACGAGGAGATGGCGGCGATCCGCGCGCTGGACACTGCCCGCGCCCACTTTGCCCTCGACTGCAACTCCTACGCGCTGGAAGCGGGCATGACGATCCAGGGCGCCACCGGGCTGATGCTGCCCGACCCGGTGACGATGGCGATTGCCCTCGACAACCGCGTCTGCACGCGGCGGAGCTGGCACTACGTGGACGTGGCTTGCGCCGACGAACTCACCCGCGGCATGACCGTTGTCGACGAACTCAACGTCACCAACCGCAACCCGAACATGGAAGTCTGCTGGGAGATCGACAAGCCGAAGTGGAAACAAACCCTGTACCAGACGCTCAAGTAAAAGAGATTGGGAGATTGAGAGATTAGGCGATTGGTCGATGGAGCGCCAATCTCTTAATCTCCTAATCTCCTAATCTCCAGTCTCCAATCTCCTGTGCACCCAATCACCTACTTCACCTTCTCCGTCATCATCGACGACATCGTCTTCCACGATGGACGCACGCTCATGGGCGTGCTCGGCGGCGGCGGCCCGCAAACGGCTTTTGGCATGAAGCTGTGGGCGAACGGCGGCGTCGATCACGGCGGCGTTGGCCTCTGCGGCGGCGTGGGGCAGGACTTTCCGCTTGCGGCGCAGGCATGGCTGGATGCCATGGGCATCGACACTGCCGGGCTGCGCCGCGACCCTGCACACCGTTCCCTGCGTGCCTGGCAGATCATCGAAGAGGACGGGCGGCGCACCCAGGTCTGGCGCACCCAGGGCGCCACGATTCCGACCCATCTGGCGCTAATGCCCGATCAGGTTCCTACTCCGTACTGGTCAGCGCGCGGTTTTCACTTCGGCGTGCACCCGGAGTCGCCCAACCTGCGCATCATGCAGGCGTTGCAGGCGCAGGGCGTCGCCGTCAGCGTGGAGCCGTTCCGCGAAGCGTCGCGCCCGCT
>JAPKMV010000774.1 GCA_026645635.1 Caldilineaceae bacterium | reverse complement strand
AGGCAGTTGTGCGGTATAATACCGCCAGAGCGTCTCCTAGCAAGCGGAGGAGAGCGTGATTGCGACCTTAGAAACTGTTTGAAAAGACCCCTTTGACGCAGAAACGCGGAGGCCCAGAGGTTCGCAGAGAAGAAAATTCGGTGCGATTCTATGGCAGTTCCTCTGCGTTCCTCTGCATCTCTGCGCCTCCGCGTCAAAGTGGATGGCTTTACAAACAGACTCTCAGAAGTGTCCGTATCGCCGGAAGAGTTACTGAAAACTGAGAAAGTCGTACAGCTTGCCGTACTTTGAAAGAAACCACTGCCCGCCGTGATGCAACAACTTGCCCTGTGGCGAGACGATGACCTGTAAGTAAAGGGGTGTCCCCATGCCTAGCCAGACCAACGAGCAAGCCCTGGAAGCACTGATCGAAAAGGCGCTGACCGGTTCCAGCCGTGAAGAACGCCAGACCCGCGCCGCCATTGGCGAGCATACGCCCATTTACGGGCCAGGCAGCGGCCACGGTTACGAGGCCGGCCATCCCCGCGACTTCGACCGGGAGTTTGCCATCGACCGCGAGAAGTTCTGGCGCTTTCTCCAGAGCACCCAGGCCGCCGAGTTGGAGAAGCTCAAAGCGCGCCCCAACTGGGAGCAACTGCTGTTGGAACGGCTTGATCGCACGATCAAGCGCGAGGGCATCCTCAAAGTGCTCAAGCACGGCCTCGCCATCGACGACGCCCACTTCACACTCTATTACAGCCTGCCCTTCAACAACCTCAACCCCGACATTGCGGCGCGCTTCAACCTCAACATCTTCTCCGTCACGCGGCAGGTGCACTACAGCCAGGCCGATCCAACGCTCTCGATTGACATGGTGATCTTTGTCAACGGTCTCGCCCTTGCCACTTTTGAGATCAAGAACGCCTGGACCGGACAGACCACATTCCATGCCTGCCGGCAATATCGGCAGCGCGGGGCGCAAGAGCCACTGCTCCGCTTTGGCCGCTGCGTCGTCCATTTTGCCGTGGACACCGACGACGTCTTCATGACGACCCAACTGGCCGGAGCCAACACCGACTTCCTTCCCTTCAACCTGGGGTGGGACTACGGCAAAGGCAACCCGCCCAATCCCTCCGGCCACAAGACCGCCTATCTGTGGGAAGCAGTCCTCACGCGCCAGAGCCTGGCGAACATCCTGGAACACTTCGCCATTCTCACGGGCAAAAAGAAAGACCCGCTGGCGAAGAAGCGGCTCTTTTTCCCGCGCTACCATCAGTTGGATGTCGTGCGCCGCCTGCTGGCCCATGCGCGCACGCACGGCGCGGGCCACACCTACCTGATTCAACATTCCGCCGGTTCGGGCAAGTCCCACTCCATTACCTGGACCGCCTACCAGCTCATCGAGCTTTTTGTGCCAGGCGCCGACCGGCCGCTCTTCGATTCCGTCGTCGTTGTCACTGACCGCCGCAACCTCGACAAGCAACTGCGCGAGACTATTGACCAGTTCTCCGAGGTCAAGAACATCATTGCGCCGGCTTTCACCTCCAGCGAACTCAAGACGCATCTGGAAAGCGGCAAACGCATCATCACCACCACCATCCAGAAGTTTCCCTTCGTGGTCGATGGCATCGAAGATCTCTCCGACAAACGCTTTGCCGTCATCCTGGACGAGGCGCACTCCTCGCAGAGCGGTACGGCGGCGGACAAGCTCACGCGCACGCTCAGCGGCGAGGACGACGACGAGGAAACGTCGGAAGATGTCCAGGACAGGATCCTCAAGGTGATGGCAGGGCGGAAGCTGGGGCGCAACGCCTCCTATTTTGCCTTCACCGCCACGCCCAAACCCGCCACGCTGGAGAAGTTCGGTCAGCGCAACGCAGCCGGTGGCTTCGACCCGTTCCATCGCTACTCGATGAAGCAGGCCATCGAGGAAGGCTTCATCCTCGACGTGCTGTCCAACTACACCACCTATCGCAGCTACTACGAGATCGAGAAATCCATCCTGGATAATCCGCTCTTCGAGAGCATCAAGGCGCAGAAGAAATTGCGCGCCTACGTCGAGGGGCACCGCGAAACCATCGCCGTCAAAGCTGAAATCATGGTCGAGCATTTCCTGACGCAGGTGGTTGCGTCCCGCAAGCTCAAAGGGCAGGCCAAAGGCATGGTCGTCACGCGCAACATCATCACGGCCATCCGCTACTTTCAAGCGATTCGCGATGAACTGAAGCGGCGCAATGCTCCCTTCAAAGTCATGGTCGCCTTCTCTGGGAAGAAACTGGTGGATGGCGTCGAATACACCGAGGAGAGCCTCAACGGCTTTGCCAGCAAGGACATCGAAGAAGAGTTCGACAGCGACGGCTACCGGCTGCTGGTGGTCGCCAACAAATTCCTCACCGGTTTCGACCAGCCCAAACTGGCAGTCATGTACGTGGACAAAAAGCTGCAAGGACTCGCCGCCGTACAGACGCTCTCTCGCCTCAACCGCAGCGCGCCGCACCTGGGCAAGCGCACCGAAGACCTCTTCGTGCTCGACTTCTTTAACAGCGCCAGTGACATCAAGGAAGCCTTTGATCCTTACTACACCTCGACCACGCTCAGCCAGGCCACCGACGTCAACGTGCTGCACGATCTCAAGGATGCGCTGGATGCTGTGGGCGTC
>JAPKMV010000773.1 GCA_026645635.1 Caldilineaceae bacterium | reverse complement strand
ACGGTGGTGGTGTACAACACCGGCGGGAAGTTCGGCAGTTACACGCTCACCGCGTTGAACGGCGTGCTGCTCGACGACGCCGGTCAGACGGAAACGGTCATTGCCGCGGCCGCGCCGCTGCAGCCGCCGACGTTGACCGGCACCTCGACGCCAACCGAAACGCTGCAAGCCCTGGTCAGCACCAGCGAGTCTTCGCCGCTGCTCGTCTCCAGCGTGACGGGCGGCACGACGGCGACCGCGCCGACGGTCAATGCTCTGCGCGTTTCGGGCGAACTCGTTCCCGACCATCGCCGTCAATATCTGAGCCTCCTCCCCGATGTGCGCGACGGCACGGTGAATCTCAATTTCGTCTTCGACCCGCTGGGCGACGCCACGCGCAATCTGGTGAACTTCTACGTGCTCGACGAAGACGGCGCGCGGCGGCTCCTCTACGGCGTCTTGCCCGAAGCTATCGATATCGCCGCCGGTTCGCCCAGACCGTTCAGCCCCAACCCGAATGAACGCATCGCCAGCGTTGACACGTCCGGGCGCAGCGAATACGTCGTCGTGCCGACCAGTGACGCCGAGGTGCCGGTCACCTATGTGATGAAGATCGAGGGCGGCGTGTTGATCGACCGTTACGGCCAGACCAATGAGGCCAAAGCCGCCGAGGCCGAGTTCCGGGCGTTGGCTGCAACCAGCCAGCCAACCATGACGGCGGCGCTTGACCCGATGCTGGCGCCCGCACCGGTTGGCGCTGAAGATGCGGTCTCGCTGGGATCCGCCGCCGAGCTGGTGAGTGTTTCCACCGATCTCGACGCGCTTTCGAACCTGCCGGAGCGGATCGAAGGTGCGCTTTCCAAGCCCTATGAGCACGCGTACTGGAGTGTGCTGCCGACGATTCGCGACGGCTACGTGGTGTTGACCATGGATTACATCGCCAACAACGAGCAGGCGGCGCGCAACAACATCAACTTCTGGGTGGTGGACGAGGACGGCATGCGCCGCATCGTCAGCGGCGCACGGCCGGAAGATGTGGCGTTGGCCGCAGGTTCGGAGGCGCAGTTTGGCGCCGACAAGGGCAAACTGCAGGCCGCGTTCCGTGCTTCGGGGCGCAGCCAGTATGCGCTGATCGTCTTCAACAACTCCGGCGCGGCCGCCACCTACACGGTGGACGCAGCGGGGGCGCGCCTGGTGGCGCCGGCTGCGGACAGCGAACTCTTGCAGCGACTGCCGTGATCGTGAGTGGGTGAGAGGGTGAGAGGGTGAGAGGGTGATTTGTCACCTCATCACCCTCTCACCCTCTCACCTCATCACCTCATCACCCACCCGGCGGCAGGTCGATCAACCGCCGGGTGACCAGCGCCGTAATCTCCTCGGCGCTGCTTTCGATGGGCTTGTCGGTCGTATCCACCACGGCGAACCCATGCCGGTAAAAGAAGTGCGTCACTTCACGCATTTCCTCGACGATCGCCTGTAACCGCATATAGTCGCCCTCGGGGATGCCCGACCGCTGCGCACGGGCGCGGCGATGGGCCAGCAACTGCGCGGCCTCGATGGTCAGCCCGACCACGCGCCGCCGATCCACCTTCAACAACTCGGGCGGCGGCGCCACCGGCGGCGTCATCGGCACGTTCGCCACCTTCCAGCCCATGACTGACAGATACATGCTCAAGGGTGTCTTGCCCACCCGCGAGACCCCCAGCAGGATGATCTCAGCCTGGGCCAGTTCCTCCACCCGCTGGCCGTCGTCGTGGGAGACGGTGAACTCGATGGCCTGCACCCGGTCAAAATAGGCGCGGTTGATCTGGTGAAAGCGGCCCGGCTGTCCCAGCGGCTGCATGTCCAATTCCAGGCTCAGGTGCTCCTGCAGTGGCCCGGAGAGGTCGAAGGTCATGACGCCGGCAATCGATGCTTCTTCGATCAGCAGATGGCGAAAGGTCTGGTTCACCATCGTGTGAAGGATGATGGCGCCGGGAAACTCCGCGGCGCGGGCAATGATCGTGCGGATCTGCTCGGCGGTGATCACGCGCCGCTCAATTTCCAGCGGCACGTGCACGTCCGGGAACTGGGCGAGGACGGTGCGCGCCAGCAGTTCGCCGGTCGCGCCGGTGCTGCCCGACACTACGAAGATCGGCGGACCTTGCCGCAGCGGAGTGACGCGGGCCGGTGTGGAGAAGAGTTCATTCATGTTGGCGCTCCTCAGCGAGTTCGAGATGGGGCTGCACAGCCGCACGGTTTCAGCAACGGCTATTGTCTGTGCAGGGGCGGAAATGCGCAAGGCGCGCCGAGGCTGGGGCGCCCCTGTCGTGAAGAATAGCTGCGGCGCGGTTTTGTGGCGCCCCTGCAACGCGCCTATACTAACCTGGAATCGGCAACACGGCGCCCCCACCTTCGCACTTCCGTTGGATGGACGCAATGAACAAACCATTGGTGCTTGTCACGCGCCGCATCGTAGCTTCAGCACTCGACCGCATCCAGGCAAATTGCACGGTGCGCCAGTGGCATGAGGATGCACCGATCCCGCGCGCTGAACTCTTGGAGATGGCGGCAGGCGTTGAAGGCGTCTACTGCCTGATCACTGACCCTATCGATGCCGCGGTGTTGGCCGCAGCCGGGCCACAGTTGCGCGTCGTCAGCACAATGTCGGTGGGCTACGACCACATCGA
>JAPKMV010000772.1 GCA_026645635.1 Caldilineaceae bacterium | reverse complement strand
GATTGGGAGATTGGAGACTGGAGATTGGGAGACTAAGGGATTGAGGGATTGAGGGATTGGGTGATTGGGCTGGGATGAGGTGGGTGTGAGCGAGGGAGGCGGGGATGAGTACATGGCGCGTAGTTGTGGGTGGGCGACGGGGGCTGTGGATCGGGGCGTGTGTGCTGGCGCTGCTGGGCGGCGGGCCGTTGTGGGCGGCGGACGGCGCAGCCCCGCTCACACCCAGCGCGCTGACCATCGGCGGCGTCCTGGCCACCCAGGACGGAACCCAGGTGTTGCCAGCCGCCGCCATCGGGGCCAGCCTGCCCTCCACCGCCACGCTGGCCAGCCTGGCCGCTGGCATCCCCGCCACCGCCACCGCAACCGTGGTCGCCACGATGACGGTGACGGTCGATCTGCAAGGGGCAGCCAGCGGCAGCTTCAGCGGGCAGGCGTTCGTTCTCTACCGCACGCCCACGACCGACGGCGGGTCGCTGCTCCATGAGGCGCCGCTGGGACTCACCGTGTCCGTCAAGCAGCCGGGGCTGTTGCCGCTGCTGGTGCTGTGCGCCGGCCTGCTGATCGGCGGCGCGCTCACCTTCTACCGCACGCGGGTGCTGCCCAGGGATCAACTGTTGGCGCAACTGGGTGATGTGCGCAGCCGGCTGGAGGCCGACCCGGAGCTTGCCCCGGCCGGGGCGGGCGCCGCCTTCCGTGCACTCGCCGACGCCGCGCTGGAAGATGCGCTCACCCGGCTGCGCCAGGGCGCCACCGGCGACGCCGAGCAGGCCGCCGCCCGCGCCTCGTCCGTGGTCGACCTCTGGCAGCGGCAGCGCGACAACTGGCTCACCGCGCTGGCGCAGCAGCAGGAACTGCTCAAGGCGCTGCCCGCACAGAGCCAGACGCTCTTCCTGCAGGCGGTGCGCCAGTCCGCCGCCGACGCGGCCCGCGCCCAGGTGCTGGCCGCGTTGGACGACAATCTGCAGCAGAAGGACTGGCGCGCGTATGTGCTGGCGCTGCAGGCGCGGCTCCAGGCGCTGGCCGGCTACAAGGCCGACTTCGACCGGTTGGACGGACGCATAAACGCGGCGAGCGCGGCGCTCAACCTGCCCAACGTGACGGAAAGCGTGCGCTCCGCCGGCGTCCCCGAACTGGCCAACGTGCTGGAGGCGCTCCGCAGGCTCAACCCGGTGGCCGACGCGGCGAGCTACGCCACGCAGCACCAGGCGCTGGTGGCGCGGGTGGCGGCCGTGGAGGCGACCATTCCCCCCGGCGTGGCCGATGGACGGCGCGGGCTGGCGCAGGGGTCTGCTCCAGACGGCGCCGACGCCGGCGATGCGCTGCTGGCGATCTTCAGCGCGCCGCTGCGTGCGGCTGACCTGGGGAAGAACAGGTGGCCGCGGCTACGGCTGGCGATCTTCCTGATCCTCAGTTTCGTTTTTGGGTGGGTGCTGTTGGCCGGCGCGGGCTACAACGAACTCTATCTTCAGCAGGCCACCTTCGGCGCCAATCCGCTGGGCGACTACCTGGGACTCTTTGCCTGGGGCTTCGGCGCCGAGGCTTCGCGTGACGCCATCACCACGCTGGTGCGCGGGTGGGGCTTGCCGGCGCGGGGAGAGTAAGAGGAGCACGCGGATTAGGTGGATTGCCACGGATTCGATCGCGCAACGCCGCCTGGGTTCGGGCTACGCAGGATTGTGAAGCACTTCACTGACATCCTGGCCCTTGTCGCCTACGATAGCGGCCACGAGCGACGTAGATCGGGAAGACGCTCGCAGTTACATCAGAAAAGGTGAGCGGGTGAGGGGGTGAGAGGGTGACAAAACGCACCCATGCCTGCTCGAAGGATAGAAAGGATGGTAAGATGACCGTCAATGGACTTTCACCACAGGCGCCGGAACAGAACCTGGAGCGGAGGCTGCTCCTGCGCCTGCCCTTCGGCGCCACGCTCGACCGCATCGATATCCAGATCACCCAGTGGATGGCGCGCTATGGGCTGACGCTGATGCGGCTGGCTCTGGGCGTCGTCTTTCTTTGGTTCGGCGCGCTCAAGCTCGTGCCCGGCCTCAGCCCCGCCGAGGAATTGGTGCGCGACAGCGTCTTCTTCCTTAACGGCGACTGGTTTCTGCCGCTGCTGGCCGTCTGGGAGATGACGATTGGCCTCGGGCTGCTCTCCGGCCAGTTTATGCGCCTGACCCTGCTGCTACTCTTCCTGCAGATGCCGGGCACAGCGCTGCCCATCGTGGTGACGCCGGAACTGGTCTTCACCCAGTTTCCCTTTGGCCTCACGCTGGCGGGGCAGTACATCGTCAAGAACCTGGCGCTGATCACCGCGGCCCTCGTCATCGGCAGCACCGTGCGCGGCGGGCGGATCGTCACGCCGGCGTAAACGGCGGTTTTCCGTAGGTGCGGTTTTCAACCGCACGAACCTCCGTCGTCATCGCGGCTACGTGCGGTTGAAAACCGCACCCACGGCATACAGCAACTCTGTTTTTCCTCTGCGGACCTTTCCGTCTCCGCGTCTCTGCGTCAAAGGGATCTTCACAAACCGTTTCTGAAGCACTACGCCGGCTTCAGCTTTTCCGCCAGCAGGATCAGATGCGGGCTGGCGGCGTCATACGGTTCGCCGTCGAAGTCGCCCCAGACCTCGGCCACCGCGAAACCGGCCGCG
>JAPKMV010000771.1 GCA_026645635.1 Caldilineaceae bacterium | reverse complement strand
GCTGGGATTATCGTGTCACGATTGTCTTCAAGAACGTGCTGGCCGCGCATGAGCCGCCGGAGGGCGAAGCCGCGATCAAGCGCGCGCTCTATCCTGACCAGGAAACCTTCCGCTGTGAGGAACAGCGGCGCTTTGAGATTCTGCTGGCACACTGGGATCTGCCGATCGTGGATGATCCCATCGTGTGAACATCCAGGAAACTGGACGCTTCCAAGAAGGCGGCCTCGTCACTCCGTGTCAGTCCGCCCGATCTGTGTAATCCGACTTCTCTGCTACTGTTGTGGAACACGGGAGAGTGGCCGATGAATCAGTTGCCTTCTAGGGTGCGCACAGGCTGGACGCGGCGGCAGGCGCTGATCGCGGGCGGGGCGCTGGCGACTGGGCTGCTGACCGGCTGCCGGCCGATGAGACCGATGGCGACTGCTCCGGCAGCCGCCACGGCTACCCCGCCGCCCACCCTGGCGCCGGAGGCGACGACGCCGGCCGCCACCGGTGAACTGCGGCGCAAGCTGGCGCAGATGGTGCTGGTTGGCTTTCGCGGGCTGGCGCTCGACGCCGCCAACCCGATTGTGGCCGATGTGCGCGATCGCGGCATCGGTGGGGTCGCGCTGTTTACCTATGACGTGGCGCTGCAGCAGTGGGAGCGCAACATCGCGTCACCGGCGCAGGTGGCCGCGCTGAACGCCAGCTTGCAGGCGCTGGCCGCCACGCCGCTGCTGATCGCCATCGACCAGGAAGGCGGGCGCGTGGCGCGGCTGAACGAGCGCTTCGGCTTCCCGCCGACGGTCTCGGCGCAGGCACTGGGTGAGCGCAACGACCTGGCCTTCACCGCCGCGGCCGCCGCGGAGATGGCGCGCACGCTCCAGGCGGCGGGCGTCAATCACAACTTCGCCCCGGCCGTCGACCTCAACACCAACCCGGACAATCCGGTGATCGGCGCCATCGGGCGCAGCTTCTCCGCGGATCCTGCCGTCGTCGTGGCGCAGGCCGCGGCCTTCATCCGCGCCCACCGCGAGTACGGCATCACGACCACGCTCAAGCACTTCCCCGGCCACGGCAGCAGCACAGCCGATTCGCACCAGGGCTTCGTGGACGTGACCGCCACCTGGCAGCCGGCGGAACTCGAACCCTATCGCCAGTTGATCGCCGAGGGGCTGGCCGATGCGGTGATGACGGCGCACGTCTTCAACGGTCAACTCGACCCCAACGCCGTCGCCACCCTCTCCAGGCCGATTATCACCGGCATTCTGCGCGAGGAACTGGGCTTCGACGGCGTGGTCTTCTCCGACGACATGCAGATGGGCGCCATCGCCGACAACTACGGCTTTGCAGATGCGGTGGTGCGCGCCGTGGATGCCGGCGTCGATGTGATCGCCATCGGCAACAACCTGACGTTCGACCCGGCCATCGCCGCCCAGACCATCGACATCCTGGCTGCCGCCGTGGCCGACGGGCGGCTGAGTGCGGCGCGCATCGATGAGTCCGTGCGCCGCATCACGGCGCTCAAGGCGAAATGGCTGCGCACCTGAGCTGGTTACCCACTCTATTGTCACGCAAAGGCGCGAAGTCGCAAAGAGGTATTCTCCTGGCGTCTTTGCGCCTTTGCGTGAGATTTCATATCACTGACAGAGTCCATTCACAAAGAGTGTGTTCAGGATCGGTCCTCACCTCAATAAGGAGGTCAACATGAGGCCAACAACCAAATATCTGACGCGCTGTTTCAACCCCGGTTGGCTCGGAATTTGCCTGCTGCTGGTGCTGCTGCTCCTGCTGGCTGGCGCCGCACCTGCGTCCGCACAGACCGCCGCTGAAGCGGCGCAGACCAGCCCCGACGGTCTGGGCTATCGTTTCGAGCGCGCCGGCTGGATTTACCTGCATATCGAAGGCGACGCCTATGCACGGGGGTACCAGCACGGTTATCTCATGGCCCCTGAACTGGCCGAGGTGCAGCGCACACTGCGCCACATCACGCCCTGGAAGACCGGCGTCGGCTGGGAGGAGGTCTTCATCCCCGGCGCCGAAACGCAGTGGACGAAGTGGCTGACGCCGGAGTATCAAGACGAACTGCAAGGCATCGCCGACGGCGCCACCGCCGCGGGCACGGCGATCACCTGGCAGGAAGTGCTCGCCTGGAATGGCCAGCACGAGCTGTTCGACTACTGGTGGCCGGGCGTGCAGGGCGACTGGTACAAGCAGCAGAAGGCCGACTACGAGCACTGCAGCGCCTTCATCGCCAACGGCGACTGGACGACCGACGGGCGCATCGTCATCGCGCACAACACCTGGCAGGCCTTCCCCGTGGGCCAGTACGACAACGTGCTGCTTGACATCGTCCCCACCGACGGCAATCGCGTCTTCATGCAGGCGGCGCCGGGCAACATCCATTCGGGCAGCGACTATTTCGTCACCGGCGCGGGCATCATGGGCACCGAGACGACGATCAGCGGCTTCAGCGGCTACATCGCCGACGAGTCGCCGGAGTTTTTGCGCCTGCGCCAGGCCGTGCAGTACGCCAACAGCCTGGACGAGTTTGTCGCGCTCATGGAGCAGGACAACAACGGCGGCTACGCCAACTCCTGGCTCCTGGGCGACCAGAAGACGGGCGAGATCATGCGTTTTGAGCTGGGGTTGAAGTACAGCAGCGTTGACCG
>JAPKMV010000770.1 GCA_026645635.1 Caldilineaceae bacterium | reverse complement strand
GACTTCGCCTGGGCGAACACCGCCACCCTGGCCGCCACCGGCATCGTGACGCAGACGGCGGACGGCTGGGCCTGGAACCCGCGGGCCTTTGCCGCCGACGGTGCGCTGTTGCCTGAAAATGTGCGCGTCCAGGATCCCACGAATGCCAACTGCGCCCAGTGTCACGGCCTGGTGCACACCGATGCTGAGACACCGCTCACCTTTGCCGGCTGCGATCTGGAAAACCCGCAGACAGCCACCACCGGCCAGGTGATCTCGCCCCAGAAGATTACCGAGTCTGGCGCCAATATCGCCGGCAAGGAGACGCTGGCGCGGGCGTGGGATGTGCACGCCGAGCGTCAGCTCGCCTGCACCGACTGCCACTACGCGCTCAACAACCCGGCCCACGCGCAGGAATCCAGCGACACGCGGCCGAGTCACCTGGTCTATGACCCGCGGCGGCTCGACATCGGCGAGTATCTGGAGCGGCCCGATCACAACTTCGCCCGCGGCCAGAGCGCCCAGTTCACCGTGGCGCCCGAACTCAAAGACACCATGCGCCGCTGCGAATCCTGCCACACGACCGACAGTCACAGCGCGTGGCTGCCCTATGTGGACCGCCACATGACCGTGCTTGCCTGCGAAAGCTGCCACGTGCCCCAGCTCTACGCCCCGGCAGTGGAACAGGTCGACTGGACGGTGCTCCAGCCCGACGGCAGCGGCGTCGTGACCTGCCGCGGCACGGACGATCCTGCGGGCGGCATCGACACGCTGATCCAGGGTTACACGCCCGTGCTGCTCATGCGCGACAACATCGACGGCGGGCAGCAACTGGCGCCCTACAACCTGATCAGCGCATGGTATTGGGTCTACGACGACGCCAATGGCAATGCGCGCCCGGTGCGGCAGTTAGACCTGCAAGCCGCCTGGTTCGAGGACGGCGCATACGCACCTGACCTGCTGGCGCGCTTCGATGCCAACGGCGACGGTGCGCTGGACGAACTGGAACTGCGGCTGGACAGCGAAGCCAAGACCGCCGCCGTGGCCGCCCGCCTAGCGGCGCTGGGCCTCGCCAACCCGCGCATTGAAGCCGAAGTGCAGCCCTACAGCGTCAACCACAACGTCACCCGCGGCGAGTGGGCGACGCGCGATTGCCAATCCTGTCATCACGACGACGCCGCGCTCAACCAGCCGATGCAGCTCGCCAGTTTCACGCCCGGCGGCGTCACGCCGACCTTTGCCGGCGGCACGAACGTGCAGGCGAGCGGCAATTTCCAAAATGGCGATGACGGCGCACTGCTCTTCCAGCCTGCGCCCGAACAGGTGGGCGTCTATGTCTTCGGCCGCAACCGGGTCTCCTGGGTGGACTGGCTGGGGCTGGCGATCTTCCTGATCGTGCTGGGTGCGGTGGCTGTCCATGCCGGGCTGCGCTTCTACATGGCGCTGCGCCGCCCGCGCCCGGCGCCCGAACTCAAGCGCGTCTACATGTACGACACGTACGAGCGCTTCTGGCACTGGCTGCAGACGCTGGCGATCATCCTGCTGCTCTTCACGGGCCTGGTCATCCATCGCCCGGACCTGTTGGGCATGTTCAACTTCCGCAACATCGTCTGGCTGCACAACATGCTGGCGCTGGTGCTCGTGATCAACGCGGCGATGTCGCTCTTCTATCACCTGACCAGCGGCGCCATTCAGCAGTTCATCCCGCGGCCCTACGGTTTCTTCGACCAGGCGATCCTGCAGGCCAAGTTCTATCTGCGCAACATCTTCAAGGGTGGCCCGCATCCGATGGAGAAGACCAAGGAACAGAAACTCAATCCGCTGCAGCAGATCACCTACTTTGGGCTGCTCAACGTGCTGCTGCCGCTGCAAATCATCACCGGCGGGCTGATGTGGGGTGTGCAGCAGTGGCCGCAGGTGGCGGGGATGGCGGGCGGGCTGCCGTTCCTGGCGCCGCTGCACACGTTGGTGGCCTGGCTCTTTGCCACCTTCATCGTGGCGCATGTCTATCTGACCACGACCGGCCCCGCCGTGCTGACCGACATCAAGGCGATGATCACCGGCTGGGAAGATGTGGAAGTGCACGAACATCCGGCGGTGCAGCCGGAGCAGGTTTGAGGGGCGAGGGGCGAATTGCGAGGAGCGATGTTGGTCACGCATCATCGCTGCCGCAAGCCCCGAGAAAGCAATGCGTAGGTGCGGTTTCCATACCGCACGTGCCGGAGCAATCGTTCAGGATAATTCAAGGTGAACGTATGACGACAACAGTTGTAAATGAACCAAAACCGCGGGGCTGGCGAGGATTCCTGTTCGGGCGGCCCGAAAAACCCTACGTCAATCCCTATGTGGGCGGCGCGCTGCTGGGCGTCGTGCTCTTCCTGGCCTTCTTCCTGACCGGCAACGGGCTGGGCGCTTCGGGCGGGCTGAACCGCTACGTGGTCTTCCTGGAAGACTTGCTGGCGCCCGAACACGTGGATCGGCTTTCGTACCTGCTCAAGATGGCCGGCGGCGAGAAGAATCCGCTGGACGATTGGGTGGTGATGATGACCATCGGCACGCTGCTCGGCGGCTTCGTGGCCGGGTGGCAGCATGGCCGGCTGAAGGTCGAAACCAACAAGGGGCCGCGCATCTCCGTGCGCACGCGTTGGGTCATGGCGTTTGTCGGCGGCTCGATCA
>JAPKMV010000076.1 GCA_026645635.1 Caldilineaceae bacterium | reverse complement strand
GGTGACATTGACCATGGGGTCCCTCCGCGGCGCGGCCTGGATGGACGACGGCGACGGCAGCCAGGAGGCCGGCGAACCCTCGCTGCCCGGTCTGGCGGTGACACTCTATTACACGGACACCGCCAATCAGGTGCAGGTCGCCACCACGAACACGGATGCAGCGGGCGCCTACACCTTCACCGTGCTGGCAGACGGCAGCTATTACGTCGGCTTTTCCCTGTTCGAGCACTATGGCTACAGCCCTAACTGGGGCGACGACAACGACAACCAGGTCAACCCGGCCACCGGTCTCACTGCGCTCATCACGCTCGGCGCCAACGAGCAGCGCACCGGCATCGGTTCAGGCCAGGTTTCGATGGTCGAGTTCGGCTATCTGCCGGCGAGTTTCGCCAACACCACCCTGGCCGACGACGGCGCGCGCCACGTCTTGCCCGCTGACCCCGCCGAGCGCCTCTACCTGGGCACGGGAATCGCTGCGACGAACGACGGTGTGGAGAGCGCAACGGCCAGCGGGCCGGGCGACGGCGTGGCGCGACCGCTCACCGCAGCCTGGGTCGCCGGCGCCAACGGCGCGATCACGGTGACGGCCAGCGGCGAAGGCCACTTGTGGGGCTGGTTCGACTGGAACGCTGACGGACAGTTCGGCGAAGGCGAAGAGCAAGATTTGGGCGCAGTGGTCACCGGCACGCAATCGACCACCATGGCCGTCGGCGCCGGCTATCTTGCCGCCAACCCGCTCTTTGCCCGCTTCCGCCTCTACCCGGTGGACTACGCCCAGGCATTTAGCGCCACCGGTCTGGTCTACAACGGCGAGGTGGAAGATTACGGCTGGTTTGCGGTCCAGGGCGTCGCCTTCGACGACAACGACGGCGACGGTGTGCAGGATGCCGGCGAGGCTGGCCACGCCGGGCTGACCGTCAGCCTGCTGGACGCGGATGCTGCGCTCCTGGCAACGGTGCAAACCGGCGGCGATGGCGCATACACGGTGGCGGGTGTCCCCGCGGGCGCCTACACCGTCACGCTCACCCTACCGCCCGGCTATGCCGCCGTCACTCCGTTGGCGGTGTCTGTCACTGCCGGCGGCGCGCCCGCGCTGGCGAATTTCGCCGTGCGACAGATCATCGGCGTGATTACCGGCGCCGTCTTCGCTGACACCAATCACAACGGCGGCTACAACGAAGGCGAGAGTGGTCTTGCCGGCGTGCTGCTGACCTTGAGCAACGGGATGACGACAACAACCGACGCCACCGGCGTCTACACCTTCACCGCGCCGCCGGGGACCTACACGATAACCGCCACGAACGCGGCCGGCTACGTGAGCACTGGCGACATCAGCGGCGCCAACGACGACGTCATCGCGGCTGTGACAGTCACAGCCTGGCAGGTGACCGGCGCCCAGAATTTCTTCGATACGCTGCCGGCGGACCTGGCGCTGACCAAGACGGCCAGCAGCCTGACGCCGCGGGTCGATGATCTGATCACCTTTGCCATTGTCCTCAGCAACGCCGGCCCGAACCAGGCCACAAACGTCACCGTGAGCGAAGCGCTGCCCAGCGGCTTCACCTATCTCGCCAGCAGCACCACGGCGGGCAGCTACAACGGCGCGACGCTCTGGACCGTGGGCAGCATCGACGCCGGCAGCGTCGCCACGCTGACCATCACGGCGACCGTCAACGCCACGGGCGCGCATCTTAACGCCGTCGAAGTGGCCACCAGCGACCAGCTTGACCTCGACTCGACGCCGGGCAACAGCTCGCAGAGCGAGGATGACGATGCCAGCGTGGCCGCCGCACCGGTCGGCACGCCCACCCTGAGCGTGGTCACCGCCACCCTCGATCTGCCGGGCGGGACGAACAGCTTCACCGTGCCTGTCATCTTCGCCGACGACGGGCTTGCCATCAGTTCCGTCACCTTTTCGCTGGACTACGACGAGGCCTGTGTGCGCATCGCCAATCCTGAGACCGACATCAGCGCGCTGCACGCAGGCTATGCGCTGCTCAAGACCGACGACGGGGAAACGGGGGCGGTGGAGATCGCGCTCTGGGACCCGGATGCGCCGCTGGCGGCCCTGCCGGATGGTGCGATCCTCTCGATCAAGTTCACGTTGCTCGGTTCGTGCCAGACCACCGACCAGACAACAGATTTCACCTTTGTCGCGCCGGCGGCGACCTTTGGCAACACCGAAGGTGCAGGGGTGGCGGGCGTCGCCGTCGGCGGCCGCTATACGCTGGATCTGAACCAGGCGCCGACGGCTATCGCCTTTGCGGGAACGGTCTACGAGAACGAGAGCGGCAGCCGCGCGCTGGGCGTCTTGAGTGCGACCGACCCCGACGGCGACAGCGCCACGACGACCTTTGCCGTGAGCGTCGCCTGCACCGGCAGCTTCGACAACGGCGGCTTCGCAGTCAATCCCGCCAGCCCGACGCAACTCATCAGCGAACGCACCTTCAACTACGAAGCGACCCCCACCCACACACTGTGCATCGCAGCGGACGATGGCCAGGGCGCCAGCTTTGCCCAGACCGTGGTCATCAGCATCACGAACGTGAACGACGCGCCCGGCGGTCTCAGTCTGGACCATGCGGAAGTGGTGGAGGGCGTGGCGCTGGGCACACCGATTGGCGCTTTCTCCACGGTCGATGAAGATGCGGGCGACAGCCACACCTATGCCTTTGTCGCCGGCCCCGGCGATGCCGACAACAGCCTGTTCACCCTCACCAGCGGCGGCGCGCTCGCCACCAACACGGCGCTCACCTACACCGTGCGCAGCCAGTACAAGGTGCGCGTGCAGAGCCTGGACAGCGGCGCCAGGGAAGTCCAGCAACAGTTCACGATCCTGGTCGTCGGCAAGTCGCGGCTGACGCTGCCCGGCGAGCCGGATGTCGCCGTGGTCACTGCCGGGGAAACGGTGACGGCGCCCATCGGCTTTAGCGCCACCGGCAACAACATCGTGTCCGCCAGCTTCACCGTGACCTACAACACCGCCTGCCTCGACTACCAGGGCTTGACCGGGCTGCAGCCAACCTTCAGCGACACGGCGGCTGACGCCGACGACGACGGTGCGGTGACAGTGAACTTGGTGAGCAGCGCTGCGCCGCTGGTCGAGGGTGTGATGGCTTACCTCGTCTTCGAGGGCCAGGCTGCTTGTCCCGCGGCCAGCGCCTGGACGGACATTGCCATCAGCGGCGAGCCTGTGCTCCAGGATGCTGGCGATCTCCAGCGGCCAGTGACCCACACGCCCGGCATCATCGTGGTGGTAGGCGCCGACGACCCCGGCGACTGCAACGGCGACGGCGCGCTCAATGCGGGCGATTTCGTGGCAGGCGCCCTCGAGATCTTCGACATCGAAAGCACCAATACCGACAGCCAGCACGTCCATCGCAATTCATGGCTCTACTCACCGCTCGGCGCCTTCCCCGGCAGCGCCCGCGGCTGTGACGCCAACGCAGATCGCATGGTGGAAGTCTCCGACATCGTCTGCACCGCGCGCCGCTACTTCGGCGCCGCCTGCGGCGTCACGGCGGCACGCACAGCGGACGCGCTGCCGGTGATCGCTGCGCCCGCCACCATCGCCGCCGCGCCCGGTGTGGCGGTCGCCGTGCCGATCCAGGTCGTCACCAACGGGCACGCGCTCGCCTCGCTCGCCTTCACGCTGAATTTCGACCCGCAGCAGCTTGCGTTCGACTCGACCGACAGCGACGGCAACGGCCTGCCCGACGCCCTTGCCCTCCACCTGCCCGGCAACGTCCTGGGGATGGCCCACTACGATGCCGAACAGGGGCAACTCCAGGTGTTGATGACTGGCGTCGCGCTGCCGCTGCCCCTGCTGGTGGATGGCGCAGTCGCGACCGTGCAGTTGGTGGGCCGCGCCGAGGCCAACGGCCAGCCCGCCAGTCTCACGCTGACGGATGTCGCGCTGGGGAGTGAGGAGGGGCAGACAGTTCCCGCTGCGGTGGCGGTCGCCGACGCCTGGCAGCCCAATCGGGTCTTCATGCCGCTGGTGGCGTCGCAGCCGTGAGTTCACTGTCTGGGGCGGAGCCAACTGTAGGGGCACGCACTATCGCGCCCTTACCGTGGTATGTTGAGAAGCCGCCCTTGCCTAAAAACGTCCAGTATATGGCATACAAATACAACAAGTGACCGATTCGCGGCGGCGGTGACGGTGCTATAATGGCCCTACACAACCAACCTGTGACAGCCGCCCTCTACCCAGGGCAAGTGGTGCCTATGAAACATCTCACTATTGTCGAGCGGCGCGCCTTAGTCGGCGTCCGTATGCGCGCGTGGGTTCTTGCCGTGGCGCTGGCGTGGAGCCTGCTTGCGGCGCTGAGCCTGGTCAGCCTGATCCTCCCAGCCAAGACGGCCCAAGCGCAGAGCGGCTTCACTTTTCCCCTCACCGTGCCATTCACGGGGACGCTGCCAACCGGCTGGGTGCCCGGTGGCTCTGCAACCATGACCAGCGGCGCCGGCGACCCGGTCAACAACGGCTGGCTGCGCCTCACCACCAACGCCACCAGCCAGGCCGGCTACGCTTATTACGACACGCCGATTCCCACCGACCGCGGTCTGGTGATCACCTTCGACTACGGCGCATGGGGCGGCAGTGGCGCCGACGGCCTCACCTTCTTTCTCTTCGACGGCGCCACCAGTTCATTCAATGTTGGCGCGTCCGGCGGCTCGCTAGGCTATGCCCAGAAGACCGGCGTCAACGGGTTGAGCGGCGGCTACCTGGGTCTGGGTCTGGACGAATTTGGCAACTACTCGAACCCCAATGAGGGCCGCATCGGCGGGCCAGGGCAGATTCGCCAGGCCGTGGCCGTCCGTGGGCCGGGCGCCGGCACCGCGGGCTACGTCTATCTCGCGGGCACCACCGACCTGACCAAATCCCCCTGGCTGCTGCCGCGCCTGGACTGCCCGAGGAATTTGGGAAGCTGTGGCACAGGCGCAGCGCGCCCGCCCGCCAGCTACTACACGCGCAAGGTGCAGATCACCGTCACGCCAGTGGGCGCCGCCTATCAAGTGGCCGTCGCCATGAAATTCAGCGACACAGCCACTACCTGGACGCCTTTGTTCGGGCCGTTCACCATGCCCACCTCGGCGCCGGGGACGTTGAAGATGGGCTTCGCCGGCTCCACTGGCGGCAGCACCAACTACCACGAAATCCGCAACCTGGTCGTCACCCAGCAGGTCTCGGACCTGACTGCCACCAAAGCAGTGCAGAACGCCACCACCGGCGGCGGCAGCGTGGCGCCGGGCGACGAACTGCTCTACACCGTCGTGATCAACAACCGCACCAGCGCCGCGATCAACAGCGTGCACTTCAGCGACACCCTCCCGGCCAACACCGCCTACGTCGCCAACAGCCTCAGCGCACCCAGCGGCGCCACCCTGAACGGCACCAACCCGATCTCCATCACCAACATCACCGTCCCCGGCAGCGGCCAGGCGACCATCACGTTCAAGGTGCGGGTGGACAATCCCATCCCCGTCGGCGTGACGCAGATCAGCAACCAGGGCGCCTTCACCTACGGCGGAACCACAGCCCTCACCGACGGCGATGCGCAGACCGACGGCAGCCAGCCCACGCTCATCGCCGTGACCGCCGGCCCGAACTTCGACACTTCCACAAAGACCGTCACCTACGAAGACCTGGACGGCAACAACGCGGTGTCGCCTGGGGATCGGCTGACCTACCGCGTCGTCCTGCCCAACACCGGCAATCAGAATTCGCCCACCACCGCCTTTGCCGACGTGCTGCCGTCGAACACCACCTACGTGGCCGGCAGCGCCAGCGCCTCCGGCGGCACTGTGAGCTACAACGGCACTACCAAGACACTCAACTGGACGGTGAGCGTCAACGCCGGCAGCCAGGCGACGCTGGAGTTCAAGGTCACTGTCAACAGCGGCGTCAAAATTCGCGACATCATCTCCAACCAGGGCACAACCACCTACGGCACGACCAGCGTGCTCACCGACGCCGACCTGGCGACGCCCGGCAAGCAGCCTACCGTGCTCCTGGCCGGCGGCGGCGCAACTATGACCGCCACCAAGAGCGCCACTGTCATCGGCGGCGGCGACTTGCAGCCCGGCGGCCTGCTCCGCTACACCATCAGCCTGACCAACACCGGCAGCTACTCCATCACCGGCGCCACCTTCGCCGATTCGATTCCGGCCAACACGACCTATGTGGCGCACAGCACGGACCGGGGCGCGGCGGCCTACAGCGCACCGGCGTTGAGCGTCACCGGCATCAACCTGACCAGCGGCGTCACTGCAACCATCTTGCTCACCGTGCAGGTCAACAGCCCGCTCACCGGCGTCACGCAGATCAGCAACCAGGGCGTGGCCAGCTATGACTCCAATCAGGGCGGCGTCAACAACACCACCCTGGCCACCGACGGCGATCCCGCCGTGGCCGGCCAGCAGCCGACGGTCAACCTGCTGCCCAACACCGACCTGGCCATCACCAAAACCGTCGACGGCAGCAGCAAGGCAGAGGCTGGCCTGGCGGTCTACACCGTGCAGGTGACGAACCTGGGGACAACCAGCGCGGGCAACGTCACTGTCACCGATCTGCTGCCGGCAGGGCTGACCTTCAGCGCGGCCAGCGCCACGGCAGGCAGCTACACCAGCCCCACCTGGGTCGTGGGGACATTGGCCGGCGGCGCCAGCGCCACGCTGACCCTCAGCGCCACCGTCAACCTGGGGCAAGGCGGCGCCACGATCACCAACATCGCCAGCGTGACCGCGACGCTCTACGACGCCAACCCGGCCAACAACAGCGCCAGCGCCGGCCTCCTTGTGCAAACAACCACCCTGTCCGGCACAGTGACCGACGTTTCCACCGGCTCACCTCTGGCAGGCGTCACCCTCACCATCACCGACAGTCTGGGCAACACCTGCACCGCAACAACGGGCGTGGGCGGCAATTATCTAGTCACCAGCGGCGTGAGCGGCTGCCTCCTCGCACCAGGCGCGGCCACGGTGACGGCCACCGGCGGCGCGCCGGCCGGCTATCTGCTGCGGTCGGATCAGACAACCATCACCGCAGGCACGGCCAACATCGGCAACCTGACCCTGGTGCGCCCCAGCCTGAGCGGCGTCGTCACGGACCTGGGCAGCGGCGTCACCCTGGTGAACGCCACCGTGACCATCACCCAGGGCGTCACGGTCTGTACGGCCACCACCGGTGCAGGCGGCGCCTACAGTTTCGAGGCGGGCGTGAACTGTGCTGCATTGACAGCCGGCCCTGTCACCGTCACGGTGACAGCCCAGGGCTATCAGACGACCACCGCCACCCCCACGGTCTCGGATAGCGGGCCGACGATCCAGAATCTGGCCCTGGCCACCGCCGACTTGCTCATCACCAAGAGCGACGGCCAGACGACTGCGCAGCCGGGCGAGATTCTCGACTACCGGATCACCATCGTCAACCAGGGCAACCTCACCGCCACCGGCATCATCGTCACCGACACGCTGCAGACGTTCACCAGCTACTTCAGCGACACCACCGGCGTGACACCGGACAACCCCAGCGCCAACATCTATGCCTGGAGTCTGCCCGACGATCTGGCGCCGGGCGCCGCGACCGCGTTCACCCTGCGCGCGCGGGTTGCCGTCTCGCTGCCCAACGGCACGACCACCCTGTTGAACTATGTCAAATTGACGGCCACCAGCCCGGATCGCGACCTCACCAACAACGAGGTCTCTGATGTGGACACCGTGACTGCGCACCCTGACCTGACGCTGGGCAAATCCTACACGGCCACCGGCTCCGTGGTTGCCGGTTCGGTCGTCACCTACCACCTGAGCGGCGCCAACATCGGCTATGCCATGGACAGTCGCGTCGAATACATCAGCGGCACGGCGACCCTGGCAATCAGCGCCGGCGCTCCGGTAGCGATCACGCCGATCACCAGCACCGGCTATCTCACCTTCACGCTGCCGGATCTCCCCCACGACTACACCTATTTCGTGACCTACGCCGTCACCGTCAGCGCCACCGGCGGCACGCCGCTGATCAACACGGCAACCATCAGCACGACTGCCCAGGACACCAACCTGGCCAACAATTCGGGCAGCATCGCCATTCCCACCGAGCAGAGCATCGACGCCTATGTGCAGAAGTCGGCAGTGGCCAGCGCCAACCCGGCGGTTCCCGGCGGGCGTATCGTCTACACGATCATCTACGGCAACAACGGCGCCGACCCAGCGCCCAATGTGCTGCTCACCGACCCACTGCCGCCCAACACCACCCTGGTGGCCGACAGCATCACCGGCGGCGGCGTCTACGTCACGGAAACCAACACGGTCTCCTGGACATGGCCCAGCCTGGCCAGCCAGTCCACCGGCACGGTGCGCTTCACGGTGCAGATTTCGACGCCGCTGCCGGCTGGGGTGGCCGCGCTCGTCAACACCGCGTCCATCACCTTCACCAGCGCCATCACCGACGTCCTGCCGAACAACAACAGTTCCAGCGTCAGCACGCCTGTGGACGCCCAGCCCGACCTGACCCTGGTCAAGAGCGACGGGCGCACCCAGGTGCTGGCCGGCGACCTGCTCACCTACACCCTCACCTATTCCAACACCGGCAACCAGGCCGCCACCGGCGTGCGCATCACCGACACGCTGGTGGCCGGGCTGGAGTATGTGGACGCCAGCCCCGGCGCGATCCTGAGCGGCGCCTACACCGTAACGTGGGACATTGGCGCCCTGCCGGTGAACGAAGCGCGCACGCTGACCGTCACGGCCCGGGTCAGGGCGGATGTGCAGCCCGCGTCGGTGGTGGCCAACCGCGCCACCATCGACGACGACCGCGCCAACGGTGTGGACATCAACCCTGCGGGCAACACCTTCACCGACAGCGACATCGTGATCGCCCCCTACATCAAGCTGGAAAAGCGCGCCAGCGGCCCGATCTATGTGGGTCAGCCGGTGACTTACACCATCGAGGGCTACAACTCGCAGTACGCCACCGCCTACGGCATCGTCGTCACCGACACACTGCCGGCCAACACCGCCCTCGTCCCCGACAGCATCACCGGCGACGGCATCATGAGCAGTGGCGTCATCACCTGGAACATGGGCGATGTGCCGCCGGGCACCACGGGCACGCTCAGTTTTGCCGTGATCCCGAACGCCAGCGCGGGCGGCGTGACGCAGACCGTCGCCACGCTTTCCACCGAGGATATCAGCGGCTCCCTCGTCCTCACCAGCACGGCGATCACCCCCACCACGGGCAGCCGGCCCTGGTGCGACTTCGACGACTGTGCAACCTTCCGGGGCATCTACCAGGGCGAGGATGGTCTGCCGCCCACCGGCTGGAACGACAACCCGCGCCTCACCCGCTTCGACGATTCCGGCTGGACCCAGCCGGCGCCTTCCAACACAGCCGAGTTCATCTACTGGGTCAACCAGGACAATCTGTCCGCTGAGTGGGTGGCGATCCACACCATCTCCGAGACCGTCGGCAACTTCACCTTCTTCCGCCAGCCCTTCTGTATGCCGCTCAACGCCACCGGTCTGAGCGCCTCCATCCAGGCGGCCGGCGACGACGTTTCGGACATCTACCTGAATGGCGTCTACCTGGGCCAGGAGATCGGCGCAGGCGCAGCAGACACGTTCGACACCACGCCCGGTCTCCAATCTGGCATCAACCTCCTCAGCGTGCAGTTGCTCAACAACCGCCACGGTGGCCATGCCGCGCTCGGCGGCCGCGACCACAGCGGCCTGATCTTCAATCTGAGCGCAGTCTTCCGCTGCGCCGGCAACCGTCACCGCAGGGCAGACGGTGCAGTTCACCGTGGACGAACTGGCCCTGGGCGGGCGCAAACCCTACTCCTTCACCGTCGATTTTGATGACGGCGCCACGGCGCCCTACCAACTCGGCACGACCTTCAGCCACCAGTACGACACCCCCGGCGTCTACACCGCCACCGTCACCGCCCGCGCCCAGTACGGCTGCACCGGCGCGGATCCGGTGGTCATTACCGTGCTGCCTGCCACCGCCAACCTGCTGGCCAACCCGGTCACCGCCACCTATCGCGATGCCAATGACCAGCTCTTCACCGCCAA
>JAPKMV010000769.1 GCA_026645635.1 Caldilineaceae bacterium | reverse complement strand
ATGGAGCATGTGGCGTGGGCGGATGTCGTGCTGCCTGAGGCGACGATTCTCGAACGCTTCGATGACCTGTGGACGGTGGCGCACAAGACGCCCTACATTGCGCTGCGCGAGCCGGCGGTGGAACCCTATGCCGATACGAAGCCGGCCTGGTGGATGGCGCGCGAATTGGGGCTGCGCGTCGGTCTGGAGAGTTTCTTCAAATGGGAGACTGCCGAGGAGTTTGTGAACACCCGCCTGCAGAGCATCGGCTACACCGTCGAGAAGCTGCGCGGGGAAAACGGCATCATCGTCCAGAAGGGCAAGCCCTACCTGGCAGATTTCAAGAATGCGTCGCCCTTCCTGACCCAATCGGGCAAGATCGAGTTCTCCTCCGCAGAACTGGCATTGGGCGGCCAGGATGCGATCCCGGTCTACACGCCCACCGAGGAGCCGCCGCAAGGCTACTTCCGCCTGCTCTATGGCCGCCATCCGGTGCACACCTTTGCCAAGACGCAGAACACGCCGGTGCTCAATCAATTGAATTCGGAGAATGATCTCTGGCTCAACGCCGACGTCGCCGCGGCGCAAGGCATCCAGGACGGCGACCGCGTCTGGCTGGAAAACCAGGACGGCGCGCGCACCGGGCCGATCCGGGTGAAGGCGACGCAGCGCATCCGCCCCGATGCGGTCTTCATGTCTCACGGCTTTGGCCGCAACGAACCCGCGCTGACGCTGGCCAATGGCCGCGGCGCCAGCGACGCGACGCTGATCACCCGCTACATGCTCGACCCGATCAGCGGGGGGGCGGGGATGCGCGTCAACTTCGTCCGCCTTGTGAAGGAGGCGTAACATGGCAACGAATGCCTTTCTGCTCGATATTTCCCGCTGCATCGGCTGCCAGGCGTGCACCGCCGCCTGCATGACCGGCAACGAACTGCCCGCCGGCACGCAGTACATCCAGTTGATCGAACAGACGCGGGGCGTCTTTCCGAATCTGGCCGGCGGCTTCAAGAACCACCGCTGTTATCACTGCACCGATGCCGCCTGTGTGGCCGCCTGTCCGACGGGTGCGCTCTTCAAAGAAGATGGCATGACCCGGCTGAATCGGGAGGTCTGCATCGGCTGCGAATACTGCACCGATGTCTGTCCCTTCGATGTGCCGCACATCGTGGACGGCCGCTCCAGCAAGTGCGACGCGTGCGCCCGCGTGACGGCTGCGGGCGGCGAACCCTGGTGCGTGCGCACCTGCCCCAGCGACGCGCTGCGCTACGGCGACCGCGAGGAGATTCTGGCTGAAGCGCACCGCCGCGTGGAAGCCATTCTGACGCGCTATCCAAACGCGCGCGTCTACGGCGAGACGGAAGCCGGCGGCCTGGGCGTCGTCATGGTGCTGCCCGACGCGCCGGAAGTGCTGGATTTGCCGGCCAACCCGGAAGTGCCGCTGCTGGTCAACACCTGGCAGAAGGTCGTGCAGCCGGCGGCGCTGGGGTTGACCAGCCTCAGCGTTGTGGTGACCGGTGTGGCGGCGGTCATTGCCCGGCGCAACCACATGCAAGAGTTGAAGCAACTGCACGCGCAGGAAGCTGCAGCACAGAAAGAAGATAGCCAGGAACGAGGTGCAGCATGACGACGGCGAATCAGACCTTCGGACAACCCGCAACCAGCGGCCATGACGATGAGAAATTGCTGCGCTACCGGGCGGGACAGCGTGCGGTCCACGCGCTGCTGGCGACCTCATTTCTGCTCTTGCTGTTTACGGGCTTGATGATCCTGTGGCAGCCGCTGACGTTGTGGGCGCGCGACGGCACGTCAGGCGTCATTCACCGCATCGGCGCAGTGCTCTTCATCCTGGTGCCGATCCTCTACCTGATCGTAGATCGTCGCGGCGCCAAAGAACTGCTGGTCGAGTCCTTCACCTATGACAAGGATGATATCGAGTGGTTCAAACACGCCGGGCGCTACTTCATCGGGCGCGCGGTGGGGATGCCGCCGCAGGGACGCCTCAACGCCGGGCAGAAGTTGCACCATGCCGGCGTGGTGATTGCATCGGCCACTATTGTCTTTTCAGGCATCTTGATGTGGTTTGCCAAAGGCAGCCTGGGCGCCAGCGGTCTGGCCTTTGCCGCCACCATCCATGACCTGTCGATGTTGGCGCTGACAGTGCTGCTGGCGGGTCATCTCTATTTCACCTTTGTCTACAAAGCGCTTTCCAGTATGACGACTGGCTACGTCTCCAAGGAAGAGGCCGTGATCGAACACCCCAAATGGGTGGAAGAACTCGAGCATCAGGCCACGGGAGATTGAGACGGTTGCAGTTTTCTATTCGCCTTTCTTTTGCAGTAGGAGTAAGGTTTATGTCGAAACGAATGATGTCGATTTTGAGTATGTTGATGGTCCTGACGCTGCTTATGGGCGCGTGCGGCGGCGAAAGCGCCACGCCCACCCCGGCGCCGGCGGCGGTGCTGGCGCAAGATACACCGACCGCAGTGCCGCCGACGGAGGTTCCCGCGCCCACCGAGGCGCCGGTCGCCGCTGCGCCGGTCGCTGAGGCGTTCGATCTTGCCGCGGTCGTCGGCGACTTTGCTGCGAATATCCCCGACGGCTGGATGAACACCGGCAAGGTGGACGATGTCAAGGCGGCCATCGACGCCGGCGCGTATGTGATCGACGTGCGCGAGGCGAG
>JAPKMV010000768.1 GCA_026645635.1 Caldilineaceae bacterium | reverse complement strand
GATCACCATCAGCACCACCAGGATCGCGCCGATCAGCCGCTGCGTCACCTGGGCGTCGATGCGGCCCATGACCAGGAAGCCGAGCACGATGCCCAGCGCCGCCCAGGGAAAGAGACGCAGCAGATGCGGCCAGCTCACGTCGCGGCGGTAGGCCGTCACCGCGACGATGTCTGCGCTGATCAACACGATCAGCACGATGCCGGTGGATTCACGCGGGGGCAGCGCGCTGGCAAAAAGGGCGACTGCCAGCACACCCAACCCGGCGATCCCGGTTTTTGAAAGACCCACCAAAAAGGCCGCCGCAGCGGCCATCAGCCACTGCACCCCGCTCAACCCTGCCCATTGCATCTCCACCATGTTATGCGCCCCCTGCGCCGCGCCCGGTTTGCATCTGGGCCAGCCGGGCGAAAACCGGGTCGAGCGCAGCGTAGCTTTCCTTGAACAGCGCCAATAGCTCGGCGTAGAGCGCCGCGTTGCCGGCATCGGGTTCGACGACCGCCGCCACCTGGCTGCGCTGCGCGGCAATCGACCACTCGTACAGCCCCACGCCGACGCCGGCGGCCACCGCTGCGCCCCAACTGGTCGCGTCGCCTTGCAGCGCCAGCACATGGATCGGCATTGCAAAGACATCGGCCAGGATCTGGCGCATCAGTGCGCCGCGGCTGCCGCCGCCCACAAAACGCATTTCCCGAATGTCAGGCGACTGCGCCATCAGGCAGTCGAGGATCAGCCGCAGGTTGAACGCAACACCCTCCAGCGCCGCGCGCGCCAGTTCGGCCTTGCCGTGAGGAATGGCCAGCCCCACATACGCGCCCCGCGCCAGCGGGTTCCAGTAGGGGCTGCGCTCCCCCATGAGGTGGGGCAGAAAGAGCAGGCCGTTGGCGCCGGGCGGTGCGCTGGCCGCTGCGGCGTCCAGGTCGAGGCCGCCGTCGAGAAGCAACCGCCACGCCCACTCGCGAGCGCCGCCTGCACTTTGCATTGTGCCCATCGGACAATAATGTTCCGGGTGCACATGGTGAAAGGTCACGGTGCGCTCCAGCGGATCGAGCACCGGGGTGCTGCTGGCAATGCTGATCCACGCCGAGGAGCCGATGTTCAAGTACGCGTCGCCCGGCTCGATGACGCCCGCGCCGATGCCCGCGCAGGAGCCGTCGCCGCCGCCCACCACCACCGGCGTGCCGGCGGCCAGCCCGGTCGCCGCTGCGGCCGCTGCCGTCACCGCGCCGACCACCGCCGTCGAAGGATGCAGCGCAGGCAGCACTGCCGGGTCGAGGTCGAGCTTGCCGAGAAACTCGTCGATCCACCGGCGCTCGACCAGGTCGAAGAGCAGCGTACCTGACGCATCGGAATAATCGGTGACGAATGCCCCGGTGAGCCGGTGGATCAGGTAGTCCTTTGGCTGCAAAAAACAGTGGGCGGCGGCAAAGATCTCCGGCTGCTCGTCGCGCAGCCACAGAATCTTCGGTGCGGTGTAGGCCGGGCTGGCGCGGTGGCCGTTGCGCCGATAGATCGCCGCTTCTCCGCAGCGTTCCGCCATGCGCGCGGCCTGCGCCTGCGCGCGCTGGTCGGCCCAGATGATGCAGGAGCGCAGCGCCCGGCCCTGCGCGTCCACGGGCACACAGCCCATCATCTGCCCACTAAAGCCGACAGCCGCGATCTCTTGCGCCGGGACGCCGGTTTCGTGGAGGAGTTGTTGCGACGAAAGGCTGACCGCACGCCACCACGCTTCCGGCTCTTGTTCGGCCCAGTTGGGCTGGGGGTAGTGGGTGGCATAGCCGGCGAACGCGCTGCCGACCAGGACGCCCTCCGCATCAAAGAGCGTTGCCTTGTTGCCGGTGGTGCCGAGGTCGTGGGCAAGGATATAGCGCGCGGTCATGGTCTGCTCCTGCTGCCAAATGATGAACAATGATGTGACAATAGACGTGAGCGCCCTAATGGTGCCAGAGCGCGCAAGGCTTTCGCAAATTGGATGGGTTGAACGCCGATCCGAATTTGGGACGCCGGTTGCAGATCGCTTACGATATGGCTTGCATACTGCCATATTGTATGTTACATTTAGTTTGCGCCTTTTGAAACGCTTTCGATTCCCCATTACCGCAGGTGCACATGATTCATTCATCACAGATCGATCCGCAGGTGGAGACAGAGCTGGATTCCTTTGATCGCGCTGCGCGCGACCGTGCGCTGCGCACCTTGCTGAACGCGTTTCCAGCGGCCCCGCGGCCCAGCGCCGTGGCCAACATGCATTGCCACACCTTCTACTCGTTCAACGCCTACGGCTATTCGCCCACGAGGTTGGCCTGGCTGGCGCGACAGCGCGGCTACGCCCTGCTGGGCATCGTCGACTTCGACGTGCTCGACGCCGTCTCGGAGTTTCTCGATGCCTGCGACCTGCTGGGCGTGCGTGGGAGCGCGGGCATCGAAACGCGCACCTATATCCCGGAGTTTGCCAGCTACGAGATCAACTCGCCGGGCGAGCCGGGCGTCTGCTATCACATGGGCATCGGCTTCACGACATCGACAGCGCCGCCCACAGCCGCGCGCGAACTGCTGGATCTGCGCGGCCAGGCGGCGCAGCGCAACCGCAGCCTGGTGGCGCGCGTCAACGCCTATCTGGCGCCGGTGACCATCGACTATGACCGGGATGTGCTGCCGCTGACGCCCGCGGG
>JAPKMV010000767.1 GCA_026645635.1 Caldilineaceae bacterium | reverse complement strand
TCCAAGCCCCTCGGCTCGACCGTAATGGCCGCGCTGGTCGGCGACGGCGTCGTCACTTGGGGCAGCAAGATCTCCGACCTCGACCCGGCCTTTGCGCTCTCCGACCCGTGGGTCACCCGCGAGATCACCCTGCGCGACCTCTACGCCCACCGCAGCGGGCTGCCGGAGCACGCCGGCGACCTGCTGGAGGATCTCGGCTTTGGACGGGAGGAGGTGCTGCATCGTCTGCGCTACCAGCCGCCCGCAACCAGCTTCCGCTCTCACTACGCCTACACCAACTTTGGTCTGGCGGAAGCCGCCTTCGCCGCGGCAGACGCTGCGGGTCTCCCCTGGGAAGACCTGTCAGAGGAGCGGCTGTATGCGCGGCTGGGCATGAGCAGCACCAGCTCTCGCTACGCCGATCTCGTCGCTCAGCCTAACCGGGCGCTGCTCCACGTCCAGGAGGATGGCCAGTGGGTGCAGAAATATGAGCGGGACAACGACAGCGCCACCCCGGCCGGCGGCGCCAGTTCCAATGTCCTGGACATGGCGCGGTGGATGCGGCTGCATCTGGGCGGCGGCGTCTTCGACGGCGAGCAGGTGGTGGATGGCGCGGCGCTGGCCGAGACGCACCAGCCGCACATGTTCACCGGCTACAGCCCAATCAGCGGGCTGCCGGGTTTCTACGGGCTGGGCTGGAATGTTGGCTACGACGCGCAGGGGCGGCTGCGGCTCTCCCACTCCGGCGCGTTTGCGTTGGGCGCGGCCACCAACGTGGTGCTCGTCCCCGACGAACAGTTGGGGATCATTACCCTTTCCAACTCTTATCCGGTGGGCATCGTCGAAGCGCTCAACCAGATTTTCGTCGATCTGGCGCTGCACGGCGAAGTGACCGCCGACTGGATGGGCATCTTCAAGCAGGCGTTCAGCGACCCGGCCGCGCTGGGGGTGGACGCCGCCACGGACTACTCCACGCCGCCGTCCGCACCGACGCCGCCGCTGGAAGCCGACGCCTACACGGGCGTCTACACCAACGACTTCTTCGGCGACGCCACCATCCGCGCCGGCGCGGACGGGCTGGAGCTTCTGCTGGGGCCGCAGCCACTCGTCTTCCCGCTCCAACACTACGACCGGGACACGTTCCTCTATGAAACGATCGGCGAGAACGCGGTCGGCGCCAGCAGCGTCACTTTCACCCTGGGGAGCGACGGCCACGCGCGCTCGCTGTTCGTGGAGCATCTCAACCGTGACGGCCTCGGGGTCTTCCTGCGCAGCGCGCCGTAGTACAAGATTTTGGGGCGGTCTTTTTGACGCAGAGGCGCGGAGACGCAGAGGTTCGCAGAGAAAAGCAGAGGAGTTCTTAAGCGTGTTCTCTGCGACTCTGCGTCAAAATGGATCGCCTTGCCAACAGCCTCCTACAACCGATCGCCCAGGCAGACGCCAATGTCGCGCGCGGTTTTGATCCAGGGGTGGCCAGGCGGCACGAGCTTCACCTTGCCCACGACATCGGCCAACGGCACCGGCTCTGCCCCGTCGCCGCGCGCCGCCACCATCACGCCAAACGTGCCCTGGTGGATCAGGTCGGCGCAGGCGGCGCCCAGCCGCGTCGCCAGCAGCCGGTCCGCGGCGGAGGGCGTGCCGCCCCGCTGCAAATGCCCCAGGATCGTCACGCGCGACTCCAGCCCGGTGAGTTCTTCCAGCCGGCGCGAGAGGCGCAGCGTCTTGTCCTGCATGGTGAGGTTGAGCTTCTCCAGCTTTGCCTTGGCGCGCTCGCGCTTTTTCTCATCCTTCTCCTCTTTGGCCGCCGCTCGATCTGCCGCCACTTTGGCCAGCGCCTCGGCATCTTCTTGTGACATCGCCCCCTCAGAGACGGCGACGATGCTGAAGCCGCTGCCCCGGCGTTGGCGCTGGCGGAGCGCCTCGGCCACCACATTGATGTCGTAGGGGATTTCCGGCAGCAGGATCACGTCGGCGCCGCCGGCAATGCCCGCGCCCAGCGCCAGCCAACCGGCGTTGTGCCCCATCAACTCCACCACAATGATGCGGTGATGGCTGTGTGCGGTGCTGTGCAGCCGGTCGATGGCCTCGGTGGCGATGCCCAGCGCGGTGTCGAAGCCGAAGGTCATGTCCGTGCCGGAGACGTCATTGTCGATGGTTTTGGGCAGCGTAATCACGTTCATGCCGTTCTGGCTGAGGTGGTAGGCGTTCTTCTGCGTGCCGCCGCCGCCCAGACAGACCAGTGCATCCAGGTGGTGCTTGTGGTAAGTCTCGAGCATGACGCTGGTCATGTCCATGGTCTGGTCGCCCACAGGCATCTTGTGCGGTTTGTCGCGGCTCGTGCCCAGGATCGTGCCGCCCACGGTGAGAATGCCCGACAGCTCGGCGCCGGTGAGCCGGATCGTGCGGTCCTGCATCAGCCCGCGGAAGCCGTCGCGGAAACCGATGATCTGCATGCCATAGGCGCCGATGGCCGCCTTGCCCACGCCGCGGATGGCGGCGTTGAGGCCGGGACTGTCGCCGCCGGCGGTGAGAATGCCAACGAACTGGGTCATGGGTTGCGTCCTTTCTTGTGAACCTGGCTGGAGCGAAGCGAGTGTGCGCGACGACGCTGTCGCCATTGTATACGAATCGCGCCAATGACGCACGCCGCTGTTTTTTGGGCGGGTCTACTTCCCGATGAGGGGCAGAATG
>JAPKMV010000766.1 GCA_026645635.1 Caldilineaceae bacterium | reverse complement strand
GCGGCTCGCCTGGATGAGCTACACGTGAGCAGAGCTGGTTCAAACCTGCGGAAATACGCCTATTTTTGCAATCTATAGGTTGCAAAAATAGGCGTATTTCTGCCACTTCACTGCCCAGACCACACGGAAAAAGAACGCCATGGATACCGCTCAGCCAACATCGCCCACGGCCCCAGCAGCTCCGTTCGAGGTCGGCATCTACTCCTTTGCCGAACTCACGCCCGACCCGGTGACCGGCGCCCTGATCAGCCCGGCGCAGCGGCTGCACAACCTGCTGGAAACCATCGAGCTGGCCGACCAGGTGGGGCTGGATGTCTTCGGCCTGGGCGAGCATCACCGCCCCGACTTCGTCTCCTCCGCGCCGGCGGTGATCCTGGCCGCGGCCGCGGCGCGCACCAAGACGATCCGCCTCTCCACCGCGGTGACGGTGCTCAGTTCCGACGACCCGGTGCGCGTCTTCCAGGATTTCGCCACCCTCGACCTGCTCTCGAACGGACGCGCCGAGATCATGGCCGGCCGCGGCTCTTTCATCGAATCGTTTCCGCTCTTCGGCTACGACCTGCACGACTACGACGAGCTTTTCGCCGAGAAGCTCGATCTGCTGCTCAAGCTGCGCGAGGCCGAGACGGTCACCTGGGCGGGCAAGCATCGCCCCGCGCTGCACAACCAAGGCGTCTACCCGCGCCCGGTGCAGCAGCCGATCCCGGTTTGGATTGCGGTGGGCGGCACGCCACAGTCGGTGGTGCGCGCGGCGACGCTGGGGCTGCCGCTGGCGCTGGCGATCATCGGCGGGATGCCGGAGCGCTTTGCCCCCTTTGCCCAACTCTACCGGCAGGCGGCGCGCCAGGCCGGCCGCGACCCGGCGCAGTTGCCGCTGAGCATCAACTCCCACGGCTTCATCGCCGACGACACGCAGACGGCGGTGGACGCCTACTACCCGTCGGCCACGGTGGTGATGAACAAGATCGGGCGGGAACGGGGCTGGGCGCCGGCCACGCGCCAGCAGTTGGAGGCGGGGCGCGCCCTGCGCGGGGCCGACTTCGTGGGCGCCCCCGCGGAGATTGTCGAGAAAATCCTCTTCCAGCACGAGATCTTCGGCCATCAGCGGCTGCTGCTGCAACTGGGCGTGGGGACGATCGAGCACCGTCAGGTCATGCGCGCCGTCGAACTGCTGGGGACGGCCGTTGCGCCGGTGGTGCGCCAGGAGATCGCGCGGCGGGCTGCGCAGTCATAGCGCGGCAGGAAGATAGGTTGCAGCGTAACGGTTGAAATTGGCGTGGAAGCCTTCCAGCCAGGCCTGGATATAGGCGCGTGACGCAAACATCGGGAGGAGATCCGTCGCCAGGTCGCTTGTGCGGATGCCGGCGACTTTATCCACCAGGGCGCGCATTGCGGTCGGCACGTCATAGGGTTGATTGCCGTCGGCAGCCAACTTCTCAGTCAGCGGCTGGACGCCCCGCTGCATAAACCAGAGCAGGTCGTAGAAATCGCGCCCCTTGACAAAAGCGCCATCGCTCCCGCGCTGAAAGCTGCGCTCCAGACAGGCAAGCATCTTGCCGGCCATCATCGTTTCCAGTGAAAAGTGCGCCGGCACAAAACTGCGCCCCTGGTAGAAAACGGGCGTGTGCTGGAGCACTGCCGTCTGGCGATGATGGCTGATTTCGACCTTAAGATGAAGTGCCTCGTCAGCACGGTTGGTCAATTGCAGATCCCGGAGCACAGGAAACTTGAGGGTGAAGCGCAAGATGCCGTTTGCTCCTGCCTGCCGCTTAACGACGGTTTCACCATAGCTGTGCGTGCGGCGAAACAGGGCTACAAGATCGTCGCCGAGGCTGGACAGATCGAGTTCGCTGCGATTATCGAAATCAAGATCCTCAGAGAGCCGGTTCAGATCGTAGACCACGTGCAGGCAAGTGCCGCCGTAAAAATTCAAGCGCCGGTAGAGCGCATGGTTATAGAGGAAGTCGAGCACATACGCCTGTAGCGTTTCCTTGAGGACGATGCGTTTGGTCTCCGGCGGAAGTGATGGATCGTACTGATCCATTGCGTGCTCTAATGCCTGGACTAGTGTAGCCATCCATAACTCCGAAAGTTGGCCAGTATATTGTGCATTTTGGGCGAATTGCTGGCCGCAACGATGGCAGCGAACCCGGTCTGATCTTGCGGATTCAGCTCATCCAGATTGAGACGCAGATCTTCCGCAAGATCGAACTTTGTCGTTTGAAAACGCCTGGGCAGGGGACGCAAGTACAGGAAGTCAAAGAGCGCCTTGGCCAGCGAAGCGCGTGCAAAGCGCATTCCCCTGTACTCCGCGAGTGTGTAGCCGGTATACAGATCGTGCCGCAGGTTGCGATACCAAAATGTCCCCACTGCATTCGTGATGGTGCGTGTGTTGTGCAGCGTGATGCAGGTGACCGGATAGGTGACCTCAGTCAGCAGGTTATGTTCTTGCAGCACGTACTCCAGTGACACGTAGGAGTTGGGCAGCAGGATCGCACTTACGGCCGCCGCGAAATCGCGCTCCTGGCGGTGCAGCGCGTAGAACTGGCGGGTCATGTAAACGCCGCGTTTCAGCGTCAGGATGTGACCGGCCTTCGCCCAGCGCGAGAGCAGGGTGCGCACAGTGTGCGGGGAGTCCATCTTTGTGACCTGCTTGAACCCTTCGATGGT
>JAPKMV010000765.1 GCA_026645635.1 Caldilineaceae bacterium | reverse complement strand
GGCAGCACGTATTGTTCGCCGCGCAGATGAGCCAGTTCTAGCTTCGCCCACTCGCGCCAGAGGTTGAGACCGGTGGCGTGCTCCAGCATCAGGTCGATATTGGCGCCGCCGACGCGCGCGGCGATCTCCAAAAAGTGGAATGTGCCGTCCGCTTCGCTGCGGATGAACTCGGCGTGAGTGACGCCGCGCACCATGCCCATCGCCGCGATGACCTCCCGGTTGAGCGCCTGCAGCGCCTGGTCTTCAGGCGACTGGTAGGGGATGACGCCGGTGACGAAGACGCCGCCGCCCTGGTAGACGGCCATGGGCGGCAGGCCATACTGGCTGCACACGGTGAAGATCACCCGCTTGTTCCAGACGATGGAATCGACATGAAAGACGTTGCCCGGCACGAAACGTTCCAGCACGTAGAAGGACTGGCGGTCGCCCAGTTCGTCGAGCATCGGCCAGATCTCGTCGGCGCTGTTGACCTTGCGGATGCCCATCGAACTGGCCTCGGAGCGGGGTTTGAGTACCCACGGACCGGGCGTCGCTTCCATGTAGGCGCGCAGGTCGTCGTGGTTGAGCACATGGACGAATTCGGGCACGGGGATGCCTTCGTCGCGCGCCTGCACGCGCATGGCCAGCTTGTCGCGGAAATAGCGGGCGGTGGAGTCGCCCATGCCCGGCATGCGCAGATGCTCGCGCAGGCTGGCCACGGTCTCCACGTCGAAGTCGTCCAGCGCAATGATGCGGTCGAGCTTGCGGGTGCGCGCCAGAAAGGTCACTGCGTTGGTGATGTCCGGCTGTTTGAAGAGCGTGGCGAACGGCATGACGAAGAACTCGTCGATGGCGTGGCGCGGCCAGGCTTCGTGCTCCAAATCTTGTGCGGTGATCAAGATCGTGTGGCAGCCGAGGCGTTTGCACTCTTCCAAAAACGCGCCGCCCTTGAAGTAGCTGGCCAGGCAAAGAATTGTCGGTGGCATAAATGGCTCCAACCTGCTGTGGTTGCTGTCGGTAGGCGGCCAACGCCGCAGCAGAATCTTACCGGCAACGGCGGCGATTCGTCAATGCTGTTTCAGGTTCTTGGTGAATCTCACGCCAAGACGCAAAGGCGCAAAGATCAAACGCCTTGCCTTTGCGCCTTGGCGACTTGGCGTGAGGTACAAAGATCAAGCGCCTTGCCTTTGCGACTTTGCGTCTTGGCATGAGACAGATGCGTGAACTCCTGTGTTTGCCCGGCGCATCCGTACCATTCAATGGTACATCCGGCGTTGTCATAGGTTGGTACAGATGTGGCGCTTGTCGTGCACGGGAAATCTGCCATGCTGGAGCCATGAATACGGTGCGGCGCTCAGCGGAGCGCACGACCGGCAAGCACACAAGATCAGGTTCAACCAACAGGAGGATCACCATGTTACGCCAACACGTTTTCAATCGTCTGATCGTCAGCGCCACCGTGGCTGCCATGCTGCTCAGCAGTTGCTCCATCGGTGCAGCGCCCACCGGCGCGCCGATGGCGGCGCCGGCTGCGGCTGATGGCTATGCAGAAGCAGCGATGGAGGCGCCAGCCTACGGGATGCCCGACGAACCCGTCGACATGTTCTTCGAGGATTACGGGGTGCGCGGCTTTGTGACGACGGAGAAGGACAACCTCTCCACCTTCGCCGTGGACGTGGACACCGGCTCTTACACCGTGGCCCGCGCTTATGTGGAAGACGGCCTGCTGCCGGAGCGCGATTCCGTGCGCGCCGAGGAGTTCGTCAACTACTTCGACTACCGCTATCCGAATCCCGACCGGGCGGAGACCTTCGGCATCAACATCGACGGCGCGGCGACGCCCTTCCTGGACCGGGAAGACAACCGCATGGTGCGCGTGGGCATCCAGAGCTACGCCATCCCCGCGGACGAGCGCAAGGACGTGGCGCTGACCTTCGTCATCGACGTTTCCGGGTCGATGGACATGGACAATCGCCTGGGCCTGGCCAAGCGGGCGCTCTACGAACTGGTCGATGAACTGCGCCCGACCGACGAAGTAGCCATCGTCGTCTACGGTGATGCCGCGCGGGTGGTGTTGCCCATGACCAGCGTGGCCGAAAAGGGTGCGATCCTGAACGCCATCGGCCGGCTGGCGGCGGAAGGCGCCACCAACGCCGAGGCCGGTCTCTTCGAGGCGTATCGCCACGCCAGCAGCCACTTCAAGCCGGACGCCGTGAACCGGGTGGTGCTCATCTCCGACGGCGTCGCCAACGTGGGGAACACCGGTCCGGACGCCATCCTGCGCACGATCCAGGACTACGCCGGCCGCGACATCACCCTGACCACGGTGGGCGTGGGCATGGACAACTACAACGACACGCTCATGGAGCAACTGGCGGACGACGGCGACGGTTTCTACGCCTACGTGGACACCATCGAGGAGGCGCACCGCATCTTCGTGGAGCGGCTGCCCAGCACCTTGCAGGTCGTGGGCAAGGACGCCAAGATTCAGGTGGAGTTCAACCCGGCCGTGGTCGCCCGCTACCGCCTGGTCGGCTATGAGAATCGCGACGTGGCCGACGACGACTTCCGCGACGACGAAGTGGACGCCGGTGAGGTCGGCGTGGGCCACAGCGTGACGGCGCTCTACGAGGTGGAGCCGGTGGCGGGCATGGTCGAGGCGACGGAGCCGGCGCTCACCGTGCGGCTGCGCTGG
>JAPKMV010000764.1 GCA_026645635.1 Caldilineaceae bacterium | reverse complement strand
CGACGAGATTCTGCGCCGGCTGGCCGCGGCCACCGACCGGCCGCTGCTGGGCGACGAACTGGCGGCGCGGGAGGAGCGCATCCGCACGCTGCTGGCCCAGCGCCGCGCCGCTTACGCCGCCATCCCCTACCAGATCGACACCGACGGGCGCCGCGCCGAGGCTGTCGCCGCGCTGGTGGAGCAGGCCGCGCAGGCTGATGCTGAACTGCCCGGCATGGTGCGCATCCCCGTAGCCGCGCCGGAGGGCGATTACGACATCTGCCTGGGCGAGGGGGTGCTGACGCAAGCCGGGCCTCTGCTGGTGCGGCGCGGGCTGCGGCCCGGCGCCGTGGCCATCGTCACCAATGCCATGATCCTGGATCACGCCGAGACGCTGGCCGCCAGCCTGCGCGGCGCTGGCTTCACGCCGACGATCTGCCAGGCGCCGGAAGGGGAGCAGCACAAGACGCTGGCGACGGTCGCCCAGTTGTACGAGCAATTTCTTGCCGCGGGGCTGGACCGTCGCGGCGCAGTGATCAGCGTGGGTGGCGGCGTCATCGGCGACATGGCCGGCTTCGCCGCGGCCACTTATCTGCGCGGAGTGCCCTTCGTGCAGGCGCCCACCACGCTGCTGGCGATGGTCGATGCGGCGGTGGGCGGCAAGACCGGCGTGGATCTGCCCCAGGGCAAGAACCTGGTGGGTGCGTTCAAGCAGCCGGCGGCGGTGCTCATGGACACCGCGGTCTTCGCCACGCTGCCGGGCGCTGAGTTCCGCGCCGGGCTGGCCGAGGTGGTGAAGCATGGCATCATCGCCGCGCCGCGCCTCTTCGAACAGTTGGAGGCGGCAGGGCCGGCCAGCCTGCAGCAGCTTGTGG
Organism: Caldilineaceae bacterium; assembly: GCA_026645635.1. Taxonomy (GTDB): domain Bacteria; phylum Chloroflexota; class Anaerolineae; order Caldilineales; family Caldilineaceae; genus Fredericiella. The sequence continues at coordinate 1,820 of JAPKMV010000764.1, read as the reverse complement.
CCGATGCTGTGCGGGTGAAGGTGGATATTGTCGAGGAAGACCCCTTCGAGCAGGGGCGGCGCGCCGTGCTCAACCTGGGCCACACCTTTGGCCATGCGCTGGAACTGGTGAGCGAGTTCACCCTGCGCCACGGCGAGGCGGTGGCGATCGGCACGGTGGCGGCCAGCCGCATGGCCGTGATGCTGGGCCGCTGCGCACCGGCGCTGGCCGACCGCATCGAACATCTGCTGGATCGGCTGGGCCTGCCGACCCGTGCGCCCGGCTACGATGTGGATGCCGTCTACGCGGCGATGGGACACGACAAAAAGCGCGCTGGCAAGACGCTGCGCTTCATCATCCCCCAGGCGCTGGGCGATGTGGTCATGATCGATGATCCGGGTGAGGCCATCGTCAAGGCAGCGATTGCGGCTGTGGTATAATCGCAAAACTATGTCTGGCATTGCACTACTGCACGGCCCCAACCTCAACCTGTTGGGCACACGCGAAACGCATATTTACGGCGCGATGACGCTGGACGCCATCAACGCGGCGGTGATTACCGCGGCGGCGCCCGCGCACGAGGTGCGCCCGTTCCAGAGCAACCACGAAGGCGCGCTGATCGACGCCATCCACGACGCGCGATCGTGGGCCGCTGGCATCGTCATCAACCCGGGCGCCTTCACGCATTATTCTTACGCACTGCGCGACGCCATCAGCAGCGTCAAACTGCCTACCGTCGAAGTCCATCTCAGCAACATCCACGCCCGCGAGGAATTCCGCCACAAGTCGGTGCTGGCGCCGGTCTGCATCGGCCAGATCTGCGGCTTTGGCTGGCGCAGTTACCTGCTGGGGCTGCAGGCGCTCATCGACCATCTTCAAGACAGGACAAACGCATGACACTGGATCGAAGCCGCACCCTGCGCACCTGGCTTCTCGGCATTTTCTTCGCCCTGGCGGTGGTTGCGCTGGCCGCCTGCAACAACGACGCGCCCCCCACGCCGGCGCCCGCACTGACCGTAGCGGCAGGCGGCGAACCGGCCGTCATCGGCGCGCCGTCCGCGGATGCGACATCAACCGGCGGGGACGGCGCCGCCAACGCGCAGACGCTGCCCGCCGCAACCGCGACGCCCGCGCCGCTCAGCGGTCGCATCGTCCTGTGGCACAGTTGGGCGGGACCGGAAGGCGACGCGCTGGCCGAAATGCTGGCCACCTTCCAGGCTGCCAACCCGGACGTGATCGTCGATACGCTCTATGTCGCCTATCCTGACCTGGCGCAGGCCTACGCCGACGCGGTGCGCGCCGGCAGCGGGCCGGACCTGGTGCTGGCGCCCAGTTGGTGGCTGGGCGATCTGGCCAGCGCCGGCTCGGTGCGTGCGCTGGATGACCTGGTGAGCGAGGCTGAACTGGCCGCCTACTGGCCGGCCGCGGTGGAGAATCTGCGCTGGAACGGCGCGATCTACGCGCTGCCCATCAGCTTCGAGACGGTGAGTCTGTTCGTCAACGCCAGCCTGATCAACCCGGAGGATGCGCCGCTGACGACAGATGACATGCTCGCCCAGGCGCAGGAATCGCCCACCCTCGGCGTCGGTCTCTACAACACGCTCTACCATCTCTATTGGGGCATTCCAGCCTACGGCGGCGCGCTCTTCGACGGCGACGGACGCGCTGCGCTCGCTGACCAGGGCGATGTGGCGGGGTACTTGTCCTGGTTGCAGCAGATCAGGGCGACGCCGGGCAGCTATGTGGATCCCGATTACGGCATGTTGAAGGACCGCTTCAAGAAAGGCGAATTTGCCTACTTTGTCGATGGCCCCTGGGCGATCACAGAGTTGACCGCCGCG
>JAPKMV010000763.1 GCA_026645635.1 Caldilineaceae bacterium | reverse complement strand
GTGCCCGTACCTTTGTGTCCCCCCAGGTTGTTGAGAAGATACCCTAGCCTCGTCCCAAAAATGGGTGACAGATGACCATTGACGGTGCTCGTCCTTGCTGCTACGGTACATGGACGATGAACAAACCGGAGGTGGCATCTATGTTCCGTGCTCAATTCAAGCAACCTGTCAGTCTTGCGCCAGAGGCGCGGCGCACCCTGCACGGATGGCTCCTGATGGCGCTGCTCGTGGGGGTGATCGGCCTGCTGGGGGCCAGCCCGGCCAGCGCAGCGCCGCCTGCCCAGGAAGCAAACCCCGTGGTGGTCTACTTCTTCTGGGGCGATGGTTGCCCCCACTGCGCCGCTGCCAAACCCTTCCTGGCCGAACTCAACGAGCGCTTCCCGTCGATGATCGTGCGCGACTATGAGGTCTGGTATCATCCCCAGAACCAGGCGCCTTTTACCCAGATGGCCGCCAAGTTCGGCTTTGAGCCAAGCGGCGTGCCCACGATCTTTATCGGCGACCAGTTTTGGGAAGGCTTCGGCGAAGGCTACACCGACCTGGCGGTGGAGGATGCCGTGGCCCGCTGTGCGGCCGAGGGCTGTGTCGATGCCGGCGCCGGTGTCAGCGCCATCGCGCCGCTGCCGACGGCTACGCCCGCACCTACCGTTGCGCCCACCGCGGTCGCAGTGGCTGCCGCGGCTCAGGCTGGCGCCGCGACGACAGGATCGGCGGCAGACCTGCCACCGGTGCAAACGTCCTCGCTGCTGGCCTTGCCCTGGCTCGGCCAGGTTGACCTGGCGGCGCAGTCGCTCATCGTCAGCACGGCGCTCATCGCCTTTGTCGATGGCTTCAATCCCTGTTCGCTCTGGGTGTTGACGATGCTGCTGGCGCTGACGCTGCACACCGGGTCGCGGCGCAAGGTCTTCATCATCGGCCTCGTCTTTATCACCGTGACTGCGCTGGTCTATGTTGCCTTTATCGCCGGTCTCTTCAGCATGTTCACCCTCCTCAGCTTTGCGCCGTGGATTCAGGTGATCGTGGCGCTGGTGGCGCTCTTCTTTGCCGTAATCAATATCAAAGACTATTTCTGGTACAAAGAAGGCATTTCGCTCACCATCGCCGACGAGCAGAAGCCCGGCATCTACCGCCGCATGCGCGGGGTGATGAATGCCGGCGATTCGCTGCCCGCGCTGATCGGCGCCACGATCGTGATGGCCGCGGGGGTGTCGCTGGTCGAATTCACCTGCACTGCCGGGTTCCCGATGCTCTGGACGAACCTGTTGGTGGCGCAGGGCGTGACTGCGATCACCTTCGCTGCGCTGCTGCTCCTCTACATGCTGATCTACCAGCTCGACGAACTGGTGATCTTCGGCGTGGCGGTGGTGACGCTGCGCGCCAGCAAGCTGGAAGAGAAGCAAGGGCGCATCCTCAAGCTGATCAGCGGCGTGTTGATGCTGACGCTGGCGCTGGTGATGCTGGTGAATCCCAAATTGATGAACGACCTGGGCACGGCGCTGCTGATTTTTGCCGCCGCCTTTGGCGCCACCCTGCTGATCCTGCTGGTGCACCGGGTCATTCTGCCGCAGTTTGGCATCTACATCGGCGCCGAGTTCGACGCCAAGCGCAAGCGGCGCCACGGCCACCACGCCCGGCGCGCCTGAGTATCACATGCTTTGGACTCACGCAAAGACGCAAAGACGCAAAGTGTGTTTGTCTTTGCGCCTTGGCGTCTTTGCGTGAGCGCAGTTCATTCTTGCGCTTTTGCGTGAGCGCAGTTCATTCTTTGAAGTTGCCTCGCATCGTCCCCCCGTGTAGACTGTGCGCATGAGTGACGCCGCTGCGCCGGGTCTGCTGCCCGCCAATTTCACCTTCAGCCAATCCAGCCTGCAAGCCTATGCTGACTGTGCGCGGCGCTTCTGGCTCGCCTATGTGGAGCAGTTGCCCTGGCCCGCGGTGGAGGCGTCGCCCGTGCAGGAACATGAGGCGCTGATGCGCCTGGGCGAGCGCTTTCACCGGCTGGTGCAGCGCCGCGAGGAAGGCATCGAACCGGCGCAGGTGGCCGCCGGTCTGGCGTTCCCACTGGCCGACTGGTTCGCCGCCTACCAGCAGCACCGCCCCGCCGACCTCCCCAACGACTTCACCGCCATCGAACGCATCTTGACGATTCCGTTCACCCTCTCACCTGCTCACCCCCTCACGTTTCGCCTTGCCGCCAAGTACGACCTCCTCGCCGGCGACGCCGATGGCCGCACCGTGATCGTAGACTGGAAGACGGGGCGCCGCCGCACCGAGCCGTCCATGCTGCGCCAGCGCCTGCAAAGCATCGTCTACCCCTACGTGCTGGTCGAGGCGAGCGCGGGCCTGCCGTGGGGACCTGTGCGCCCGGAGCAGGTGAGCATGTGCTACTGGTTCACCGCGGCGCCGGGGCAGCCCGTGGTGCTCCCCTACGACGCCGCCCAGCACGAGGCCAATGGCCTCCGCCTGCAGCAACTGCTGGCTAACCTGTTGGCCGGACGCGGTGAGGCCGATTTCCCCAAGGTGGCCGACACCGAAGCAAACCGCCGCCATCTCTGCGCCTACTGCGTCTACCGCAGCCGCTGCAACCGCGGTGAGGCCGCGGGCGACCTGGACGCGCTGGATGACCCGGAGACCTTCTTTGCCGTCGATCTGGAAAAGGCGCTGGAGTTTTCATT
>JAPKMV010000762.1 GCA_026645635.1 Caldilineaceae bacterium | reverse complement strand
GCGCGTGGTGCACATCGCCGCCGGGTTGACGGAGAGCGGGCACAGCGTCGGCCTCAACATCAGCGGCGACACCGGCATGAGCAAAGCGGCGCCGCGTCCCCTGGTCACGGCTGACCTGGCCAGGATTTTCGATGAAGGCAACGTGGCGCCGCTGCTGATCCTCGACCCACCGGCGCCGCCCGGGCTGAGCGAACGGGTGCGCCAACTCTGCTTGCGCAATGCCTTTGCCGCGGAACTCGCAGCAAGGGGGGCGTGCGCCGCCATCCTGGCGACCGGGCTGGGCGATGCGGCGCAGCAGGAACGGCTGGCGCGCAGCCTGGTGAAAAGCGTGTCGGAGCGTTGGCCGCTGTTGGACATGCTGCGGCAAATCTGGATGATCGGGGAGTCGACCACGGCGCTCAGTGCACTGCTGCCCTTCGTCGGTGCGGCGCTGTTCCTGGCGGAACCCGGAGCGGGTTGAGCGCACACACATGAAAGCGAGACATCATCATGGATCTTGCCAGACAACGAGCGAATGAATTGCTCCACCAGAAGGAGACGCTGCGCCGCGAGTTTGCGGACTGGCGCGCGCGCAGCCAGGCCCATCAGCCATTGGAGAAGCACAAGTCGCAGATCGAGCGTCTCACCGCACAACTGGAGGGTTTTCTGGCTGCTGCCGGCGACCCGAACCCCGCGGCGCCCTCCATTGCGGACAACGAGCGCATCTACACGCGTCTCCTCGGCGCCCACCGCATCTGGGCCTATTTTCGCAGCAAGCTGGCGCTGCGCGATGTCGCATGGCTGCGCAATGCGCTGATTGCAGCCGACGAACTGGCGTGGAAATGTTACGAACCGGCGCGGCTGGCCGCCAAACAGGCCGGCGCCATCGACGCCAACGCGCTCAAAGAGCCGCCGCTGGTCTTTTTCACTACCGACGCCACGCCCTATGCCCAGGCGCGCGACATGCCCTTTGCGCCCGAAGGCATCACCAGCCGCGATGCGCTCAACTTCGGCGCGGCGATGCTGCGGCTGCCGATACCGTTGGTGGGCATTCCCTGGTTTCAACTCGACCACCTGCCGTCGGCGGTGGTCATCGCCCACGAGGTCGGTCACGCGGTCGACCGTGACTTCGGCTTGCGCGCCGCGCTGGCGCCCGCGCTCGATGCACTGGAGATCCCAGCAGCGCACAAAGCAGCGTGGACGATGTGGTTGCCGGAACTGCTGGCCGACGCCTACGGAATTCTCGGCACAGGCGCCGCCTTCGTCTACGCGCTCACCGGCTACCTGGCCGATGACGCGACGGTCGTCGAACGGGAGACGCGCACTGCGCCCGACTGGCAGACCTACCCGACGCGTCACCTGCGCGTCCTGTTCAACTTCAAGGTGCTTGAACTCCTCGGCCTGGAGATTGCCGACCTGAGCGAGGCGTGGAAAACCGCCTACACCTTCCACCAGTTGCCCGAATTCGAGGATGACCTGGAGCCGGTGGCGGAGGCCATTCTCGGCACAGCGCTGCCGGTTTTTGGCGGCAAGCGGCTGGTCGATGTCATCCGCTTCGACCCGGAACAGGACCAGAAAGCCGCGCAGCGCCAGGCGCGCAACATCGTAGAAGGCTTCCAGTTGGACGCCAGCACGCCGGTGCGCGTCCTGCTCGCGGCGACCACCCTCGCTTACGTGCGCGATGCGCAAAAGTACGCGGCGCGCAACGCCAATACCGCCATCCTGGACCTGATCATTCAGGCCATTCCGCCAGGAACGCGCACGGCCGGCATCGTGCGCGCTGACCAGGTCGCCCAACATCAGCAGGCCGACGCCGCAGCCGGCGCCGCGCTGCTCACCTTCTTCGATTGACCGCATAGAGCCTATGCCGCTGCCCATCGACCAACTCATCCTGATCGTCATCATTGCCGGGACGACGACGCTCTACATTTCCAACTGGCTGCCCACCGAGGTGACGTCGACGCTTGCCATCGCCGCGCTGGTGCTCACCGGCATCCTCAGCCCGGATCAGGCGCTCTCCGGCTTCGCCAGCACCGCCACAGTGACGGTGGCCGCCATGTTCGTGCTCAGCGCCGGGCTGATGCGCACCGGCGCGCTGGAGGCAGTGACGCTGCAATTGGGGCGCTTTGCCAAAGGCAAAGCCACCCGGCTGCTCGTGCTGCTTGCCCTGGTGGAGATCCCCGCCAGCGCGTTCATGAACAATACGCCGGTGGTGGTGATGATGGTGCCGGTGGTGATCTCCCTCTGCCGCCAGTATCGGCTGCGCGCGTCGAAGTTCTTGCTGCCCGTCTCTTACTTTGCGATTCTGGGCGGCACCTGTACGCTTATCGGCACCAGCACCAATATCCTCGTCGATGATCTTTACCGCAAGTCAGGCGGGCCGGGCTTTGGCCTCTTCGACTTTTCCATCCTCGGCATCGCCTATGCGCTGGCCGGCACGCTCTTCATCACCTTTGTCGGGCAGCGGCTGCTGCCCAATCGGGCGCCGCTGGCCAACATGCTGGGCGACCGCCAGTCCACCACTTATGTCACCGAGATTCAAGTCACGGCGCAGAGCAAGTTGGCCGGGCGCGCGGCGCGCGAGGTCTTCCGCAACATCGTGGTGGAGAGCCGGGCCGTGGTGGCGCCGCCCAACCTCAGCCGCCGCCATCGCCGCCTGCAGCGTGCGACGGCGACCGCGCCCCGTCCCCACGAACGCAGT
>JAPKMV010000761.1 GCA_026645635.1 Caldilineaceae bacterium | reverse complement strand
GATGTGGATGGCGACGCGGTGGTCGCCGCTCTCGGCGTGGACGAAGCGCATCCGGATCGCCACGGCGCACGCCGCATGAACAGCAGGCATCGACCGCGCCCAGATCGAATCGAAGGCGCCCAGCAGGTTGAGTTTGCCCTGCGAATCATTGGCCGCCTCACACAGGGCGATCACTTCGACGTTCATCGGCTCATCCTCCCCTAGAGTTCTGTGGAGAACATCTGGCTGACCATGGCTTTGATGCGGTGGCTGGCGTTTTGCAGCAGCGGTTCGCCGTGCCCAAACACCGCCACGTCGAAGTCGTCGCCGTATTTCTTGGCCAGTTTCCAGACGCTGCGCTGTGCGTTGGTCATGTCGGGCGTGAAGAGTGCAGGCGGCAGTTGCAACTGGCCGCCGCGGTTGTTGAGCGCGTCGCCGACAATCAGCAGCCGCTTCTGCCGGTGCAGCAGAGAAATGTGGCCGGGACTGTGGCCGGGAGTGTGGACGACGATCAGCCCTTCGGGCAGCGTTTGCCCATCCACATACAGCTCATCAGGCGTCACCGGCAACACGTTGTACTGGGGCAGCAGGCGCATCCCCGCCCAGATGGGACGCATCCACAGCGCCGCCGGGACCCGTTTGCTGGGATGCTCCAACAGCACCTTTTCCACGCTGTGGCAGCCCACCACGGCGCCGGTGGCCCGCTTGAGCTTGGCCGCCGCGCCCACATGGTCGATGTCGCCGTGGGTGATGATGATGCGGCGCACGCTATGCAGCGCCCGCCCGTTGGCCACCAGTGCATCGAGGATCTTGTGGATGTCGCCCGGGTAGCCAGCGTCAATGAGGGTCAGCCCCCCTTGCCACTCGAACAGGTAACAGTGAACCGTGTCGCCGATCTCGTCAATCGACCATAAACCGGGAATAATCAGTTTCATAGTGAGGCGCCGTTTTACCAGGTCACGCCAGGGCGTACATTGCCCTTGACGCTGCCCAGATGGCGCAACCGAGCACGAGGATGGTCGATGGCGCTGTCGATTTCTTGGGTGGTCAGGCCGGTCAGGTTGGCCAGATGGGTGATGGTGCGAAAATCATCGTCGTCCATGGCGGCGATGCAGGCGCGCTGCTCATCGGAGAGCTTGAAGCCCACCCACGTGCTCGCCGGCTCTGCCAGCAGCGCCGCGCGGCAGGCGGTGCAGCGCCACACATGGCCGATGATCAACGCAAAATCAGTTACACGAACGGTCATTCATTCTCTCCCGACGGCGCAGCGAGGTCAGTAGGCGCCAACCTGGCCGTCTTCGCCGGCAGTCGCGCCGGCCATCTCCTGCATGATGCGCACGCCGGCGCTGGCGCCGATGCGGTTGGCGCCGGCCGCCACCATGCTCAGCGCATCGGCTGCGGTGCGGATGCCGCCCGACGCCTTGACGCCCAGCCGATTGCCAACCAACCGGCGCATCAGGGCGATGTCCGCCACGGTGGCGCCGCCGCCGTTGAAACCGGTGGAGGTCTTGACAAAATTGGCGCCCGCGGCTTCGGCGATCACACAGGCAGCCACCTTCTGCTCGTCGGTCAGCAGCCCGGTCTCGATGATCACCTTGAGCAGGAGGCCGTTTTCCTGCGCAGCGTCGGCCACCGCCGCAATGTCCCGCTCTACGGTGCGGTAGTCGCCATCGCGCAACCGGCCCACCTGGAGCACCATGTCCACTTCCTGCACGCCCAACTGCGCCACCTGGTCGACTTCATAGGCTTTCACCGCAGGCAGCGTCGCACCCAGCGGAAAACCGATCACGGTGCAGGCTTTGACCGGGCTGCCCGCCAGCAGTTCGACGCAGAGCGGCGCCCAGGTCGGATTGACGCAGACGCTGGCGAAGTTGTACGTCAGCGCCTCGTCGCAGAGGGCACGGATCTGGTCTTCGCCGGCCTCCGGCTTGAGCAGCGTGTGGTCGATCAGCCGCGCCAGCGCAGCCGGCGTATCGACAAGCGGTGGCTGCCAGGCGGCGGGGGTTGCCGTTGCCAGGTCGGCCATCGCCTGTGTCACCATCGCTTCCAGTTGAGCAGTAGACATGATGTTCACCTTGCGTTGTCCACGAATGTGTCTTGCCTGCGCCCGCATCGTCGGCTACTGCACCGGCTCGCCCAGTGGCAGATCGACGTGTTCCACCAGCCCGAAGACGGGGAATGGCCAGATGCGCAGCCACGCCTGCCCAACCGCCAGGTCCTGGCTGATCGGCCCAAAGACGCGGCTGTCGCTGGAGTTGGGGCGATTGTCGCCCATCACAAACAGTTCATTATCGCCGACCGTAGTGGGGGGCATGTAGTCGCTGAACTGGATCGGATTGTGCGGAAAGTCCTCGATCAGCGGCTGGCCGTTAAGGTAGACCGTCTGGTCGCGCACCTCCACGGTGTCGCCGGGCAACCCGATGATGCGCTTGATGTAGTCTTCGTTGGTGTTGCTTGGGTTATGAAAGACAACCACGTCTCCGCGGTCCGGCTGACCCAGGCGATAGGCGAGTTTGTTGACGAGGACGAACTGCCCCTCGTAGAAATTCGGCTCCATCGAGTGGTTTTCGATGCGGTAGTTCTGCACCACCTGGCGGATCAAGAGAAAGATGATCAGCGAGAGGACGACAGTCTCGATCAGTTCGCGCACCATCGACCAATTCGAGGAGGCTTGCACCCGTTCTGGCGGTGCAGTCTCCGTGAGCGTTTCGTCGGTAAGG
>JAPKMV010000760.1 GCA_026645635.1 Caldilineaceae bacterium | reverse complement strand
GGCGCATCCACCGGCTCCACCGGGCCGATTAAGTGGTTGTACTGCGCCAACTGCGCCTCGGACGCGGCCAGCACCAGCACCGTGTCGGCCTCGATGCGCGTGTCCGGGCGGGCGATGTCGAACTGGCCGCGCGCCCAGAAACCCAACACCGTCACGCCGACGCGATCGCGCAGGCGCTGCTCGGCCAGCGTTGTTCCCACCAACGGCGTGTGGCGCACCGTGGCTTCGGCAATGACCAGGTCTTTGACGCGGCCGATCACATGCGCCTGCGTGTCTCCGCTGGAGACGCGGCGCACCAACGCCTGCCCCAGCATCTCACCAAGCTGCAGGACATGGTTGCACCCTGCCAGTTCGAGGATGTCCACCGAAGCCGGTGCATTGGCCGTGGCGATGATCGGCACCGTCTCGTTCACCTCGCGCACAGTAAAGGCGATGTTGGTGTTGAGGCGGTCGTTGGCTGTCGTCGCCACCAGCGCCGCCTGCTCCACGCGCACGCGGCGATAGGTCTCCGGGCTGTCGAGCGCGCCGCGCACGACGCGGTAGCCCAGGTCGTGAAAGTGCAGGGCGTCGTTGAGTTCGGCCACCAGCAGCACGTAGGGGTAGTGATACTGATTGAGCCGCTCGATCAGGGCATTGGTCACCGCATCGTGCTGGGTGATGATGACATGCCCGGTGGTCTCCGCCGGCAGTTCGGTGGGCGCGCGCGCCGCCTCTTGCGCCTTGAGCCATGGCGCGTAGAAGAGTTCGATAAAGGTGAAGGGCAGCAGCACCAGCAGAAAGATGATGCCGCTGAGCAGCACCACCGTGGAGAAGACCCGCCCCAGGTCACTCTGAAAGGTAATGTCGCCAAAGCCCAGGGTGGACATCACCGTCAACGTCCAATAGAAGCCGGTAATCCAGCTTTCCTGGCGTCCCTCATAGGCCATCAGATAGTGGAACAGGATGCTGTACAGGGTAATGAGCGCGGTCATGGCGGCCAGGAAGCGCAGCAGCCCAAAGGCATTGATGCGGCTGTGGCGGTCCTGCCAGAAATAGAGTAGCTGTGGAATGAGGAACTTCATCTTATTGCTGCGTTTCGCCTACGGTTTCGATGGCCGCACAGGCATCGGCCAGGGCGCGTTCAAAATCCACCAGGGCGGCCAGTTCGCGGCAGCGCGCCTGCACTGCCGACGCATCCAGCAGCCATCGCAACTGCTGCGCCAGGCGATCCGCTGTCACCTTTGATGGGTTCATGCGCGCGGCGACGCCCAGCCGCTGCAGCCGGTTGGCGTTGTCTGGCTGGTCGTGGGCAAAGGGAATCACCAGTTGCGGGATGCCGGCAGCGAGCGCCTGCGCCAGCGTGCCGATCCCGCCATGATAAACGATTGCGGCGGCGCTCGGGAGCAGCGCGGCCAGCGGCGCCCACTCGACATGCAGCAGATCCGGCGGCAGCGTTGCGGGCAACTGCGTGCGGAAGCGCGTCAACAAGATCGCGCGCCGCCCCAACTGCCGGCTGGCAGCGATCGCAGCGCGGAAAAAGCTGTCGCCGTATTGCATGGCGGACCCAGGCGTGAAGACGATCGGCGGGTCGCCAGCGGCCAGGAATGCCGCCAGTTCCGGCGTGAGCGCAGCGCCTTCACCCGCGTCGGATGGACTGTCCACAAAGCCGGGCTGGATCAGATTGGGCGGCCAATCCGGCTGGGGTGGCGCAAACCAGGTAGGGAAAAGGCCCAGCACGCGCTGCGGCGAGTGCATCCACCGCCCGAAGATACGCGCCACGGGGGCCAGACCCAGTTCGGCGCGGAACGCAGTCACGCTCGGCGCCAACAGCCGGTCGGTGACGCGTTCCTCCAGGAAGCGTATATACGCTTGCCTGAAACGCAGCGGCATCCAGCCGGGAAAGCGAAAACCGCCCATCTCCACGACGTCATAGGCGCTCATGAAGAGCGTCGGCTGGAGATGAACGGTGATCAGCGGGAAGCCGAACTTTTCCTGGGCGATGCGCGCGCCAAAGCACATCCCCGCCGCAGCAACGATCGTCTGCTTTGGGTCCAGCGTGGCCAGGTAGTCATACATGATGGGCATGGCCGGCAAAATCGCCCTGCGCACGATGGTTTGAAACCCTTGCAGCGGGTGCCAGAGGTTGGGATCTTCCAGCCCGCGGCGGAACTCTTCGACGCTGCCCACCGGCGCCAGCTCCAGCCCGGCCGCTGCGACCATCGCCTGAAAATAGGGGTTGGTGAGCACGGTGACACGGTGGCCGCGCTGCTGCAGCGCCCGCCCCAGACCGATCACCGGCAGGACGTCGCCCGCACTGCCGATGGTGGGCAGGACGATGTGGGTGGGTTCCCGATGTCGGGAGCAGTTGACAGGTTGCATGAGCTGATTGTACCCGAAATCGGCCAATCGAGCGTAGTGTTGGCGATTGTGCATCCACATGCTTCGTGTTACCATGCAGGGGAAACCATGACGCCGCACATGACCACCACCTTTTGGGAGACGCTGCCCCGCCCGCTCATCGGCCTGGCGCCTATGGACGGCGTCTCCGACCACCCATTTCGCCACATTCAGAAGAAATATGGCGCGCCCATGATCGTCTACACCGAGTTCACTGCGGTGGAGCGGCTGGAGATCGGCGACCGCGCCTTGCTCAACGAATATCGCTACGACGAAAGCCAACGCCCCATCATCGCCCAGATCTACGGCCGCACGCCGGATCTCTT
>JAPKMV010000075.1 GCA_026645635.1 Caldilineaceae bacterium | reverse complement strand
CGCCGGTGCAGCCGTAGCGCAGGTGTGAACATAATTTGACAAGGTGAGTGGGTGAAAGAACGCACCACGTGCCCGCTCAAAGGAAGACTGCAAAGGTAGACCAATTCATGAATTACGACAAGTCACAATCGCAACTGCCGCTGGCGCAGGTGAAAGGCTCCTGGGAGGAGCGGACCGCCCACGTGGCGCGGCAGTTGAGCAACGATGACCCGACAGCGCTCGCCCAGAGCCAGGCGTTGATCGACCGCCTGAGTCGCATTCCGGCTGTGCAGCGGGAGGCAGCCAATGACCGGCTCAATGATCTGCTCATCACCGCGGCGATGAATCAGGCGCGGCATCTGGCCGGCCATGAGAATTACGGCGCTGCGGCCACAACCCTGCGCCACGTCGCGCCCTATATGCCGGCGGTGATCGCCCACGATCTGAAGATGCAGGCGCTGAGTTACCTTCTGTGCGACGGTCAGACAAACTCAGCCCTGTCGGAGATGGAAGCGTTGGCCGCCAGCAGCGGCGGCATCGACTTATGGAGTGAACTTGTCTGGGCTGGCATCCGCTGCAACGAACACACGTACGCGCAGCGTGGTCTGGCAGAAGTCGAACGGTGGATCAACCACAGCTATCAGGGCGCGCTCAACACAGAGGCCGCACAGCGCGATCTGGCGCTGCTGGCTGGCCTGAAGGCGCGCTATTCCCTCGCCCGCGGCCAATATGCAGAGGCGGTCGCCTGGTTCGAACATGCAATGACGCTGGACGAGACGTACAACAGCAATCCCAGCTTGCTCTATCGCCACCTGGTCAACGCTGGGGCCTACGCCGAAGCCAGCACTCTGCTGCAGCGGGATCTCAATAATCCCGTCCGTTATGGGTTTTGGAACGGGCTGCTCGAATATCGCAGAGGCCGCATGGAGCGGGCCGCGAGCCATTGGCTCAAAGCGACGCAACATGAGACGAGCATAGGCGCTGAACCACGGCTTTTTGAGTACATCCTTAGCCACTACTATCTCGGCGACAAGTCCGGCAGAGGGCTGGCCAGAGTGCTGGATTCCCTGAATGCGGGCGAGATCAACTGGGGAGCGCTCTTTCTCGCCGGGCTGGGCTGGGCGCTGCGCGGGGATATGACCGCGGCGGTGAAAAATATGCGGCTGGCGGCCGGCGAATTTCGCGGGGACGGTCAGGGGTCGCGGCTGCCAGCGGAATCCTGGCACTTCTGCCGCGATCTGTTGGAGGCGGATCGGCTGGAATCAATCAAGGAGTACTTCGAAGATGCAACGCTATAGCGGGGTGCTCGATGCCGCCGAACGCGCCGAGTTTCTGCCCTTTGTCCGCCGGCTCGCCGAAGAGAGCGGCGCGCTGATCCGCCGCTACTTCCGCAGCGGCTATCAGGTCGAGTTCAAGGCCGATGCGTCGCCGGTGACTATCGCCGACCGCGGCGCGGAGGAACTGCTGCGCGATCTTATCCTGCGCGCATATCCCGACCACGGCATCGTGGGTGAGGAGTTCGGCGCACACAACGCCGACGGCACCAAGGCGTTCGTGACTGGCACTTATCTCTGGGGCACGTTGATCGCGCTGAAGAAGAACGGCCGCCCGGCGCTGGGGGTGATCCATCAGCCCCTGGTGGGCGACTTCCTGGCTGGCGTGGGCGACGCCGCCTGGCTCAACGACCAACCGGTGCGCGTGAGCGACTGCACGCGGGTCGAGGATGCAGTTATGCTGACGACCGACCACTGGAACGTTTTCACCTATCAGAACGGGCCGGCCTTCGAGGCGCTGAGCCGACGCGCCAGACGTTACAACAACTGGGGCGACTGCCACGGCTATCACCTGGTGGCGACGGGCGGCGCGCAGATCATGGGCGACCCGATCATGAACACCTGGGATCTGATGGCGCTGATCCCAATCATCGAAGGCGCGGGCGGCGTCATCACCGACTGGCAGGGCAACGACCCCGTCGTGGGCGTCAGCAGCCTGGCCACGAGCAGCCCGCTGCTCCACGCGCAAGTGGTGGCCGCGCTCAATCCGGTTTGATTCTTTGAGGAGGCACAACGCAATGTCCACACAATTTCGTGCACTTTGGGTGGAGGAGAAACAGGATGGCGTCTTCACCCGCTCCATCGTCACCCGCACCGTGGAGGATCTGCCCCCCGGCGACGTCCTGATCCGCGTCCAATTCTCGTCGCTCAATTACAAGGATGCGCTGTCGGCGACCGGCAACAAAGGCGTCACGCGCAAATATCCCCACACACCGGGCATCGACGCCGCGGGGCTGGTGGTGGAGAGCAGCGCGCCTCACTTGCAGCCCGGCGACCCGGTGGTGGTCATCGGCCATGACCTGGGCATGAACACGCCCGGCGGCTTCGGCCAGTTTATCCGCGTGCCCGCAGGGTGGGTGGTGAAACTGCCCGCCGCGCTGTCGCCGGCGGAAAGCATGGCCATCGGCACGGCGGGCTTCACGGCCGGCATGAGCGTGGAAGCGCTGCAAGCCCACGGTGTTGCGCCCGGCGCCGGCGAAGTGCTGGTCACCGGGGCGACGGGTGGCGTGGGCAGCGTGGCTGTGGCGCTGCTGGCCCGGTTGGGCTACACCGTCGTGGCGGCCACCGGCAAGGAAGATTCGCACGACTTTCTGCGCGATCTGGGCGCGGCCGCCGTGGTCAATCGCAGCGAGGTGGACGATCCCAGCGGGCGGCCGCTGCTCAAGGAACGCTGGGCCGGTGTGGTCGACACCGTGGGCGGCAACCTGCTGGTGACTGCGCTCAAGACGACGCGCTATGGCGGCGCAGTGACCGCCTGCGGCAATGTCGCCTCGCCCAAAATCGAGATGACGGTCTTTCCTTTCATCCTGCGTGGGGTGAAACTCTTGGGCATCGACTCGGTCAACTGTGCGCTGGCCGACCGGCAGCGCCTCTGGGCAAAGTTTGCCGACGAATGGCGGCTCCCGCTGCTCACACAGATGGTGCGCCGCGTCGGGCTGGAAGACCTTGACCACGAGATCAACCTGATACTCCACGGCGGGCAGGTCGGGCGCATCGTCGTCGCCCACAAGCTGTAAAGCAAAGGAGCAACCTGATGAACGCATTTGCGCGCAGTTGGGCGCTGTTCAAATCGACTTTGGCGGTGCTCAACGCCGACAAAGCGCTGATCTGGTTCCCCATCCTGGCCACCGTGGCGACGCTTGCCCTGTCGGCCGTGATCTTCGGCGGCGCGGGGGCGATTCTGCTGGCCAACCCGGCCGCGCAGGCGTATCTCAGCCAGGCGGCGGCTGCGGCCGAGGCTGGCAACGCCAGCCTGCCGCAGATGCTCTTCTTTTTCGCCAGCCTCTTCTTCTACTACCTGGTCATCAACTTCACCGCCAACTACTTCATGACCGGGCTGGCGGGCGCGGCGCTGCTGCGCTTTGCCGGCCAGGATCCCAGCTTTGGCGACGGCATCCGCATCGCCAACCGCCGGCTGGGCGCGATCTTCGGCTTCTCAGTCATTGCGGCGACGGTGGGCGTGCTGTTGAGCGCGCTGCGCGGGCGCAGCGGCGACAGCGGCAGCGCACTCGCCGGCCGGCTGGTGGCCTCCATCGGCGAATTTGCCTGGGGCGTCGCCACCTTCCTGGTCGTGCCGGTGATCGCCGCGAAGGGTCTCGGCCCGTTCGACGCCATCAAGGAAAGCGCCATGCTGCTGCGCCGCACCTGGGGCGAGCAGTTGATCGGCGCGTCGGGGATCGGGCTGATCTTCTTTGTGATCATGCTGCCGCTGGCGTTTCTGGCCGGGTTGACCATCATTGTCTTCGGCGAATCCGGCGCGGTCGTGATCACGACGATTGTCGTGGCGGCGGTGCTGCTGGCGCTCCTGGCCGTGGTCAACAGCACGCTGAACGCCATCTACCGCGCCGCGCTCTATCACTATGCCGCCGACCATGCGGTGGCGCCGGCCTTCAACGCCACCCTCATCGAAAGCGCCTTCAAACCGCGTGAGGGGCGGATTTGATGCGAAAATCTGCGAACATCTGCGTCATCTGCGGATTACTCCCCCCCTGCTGCTAACCCGTCGGCCATAGCCCAGCCGACCAGCCCATCCTCGGCGCGCACACGGTACCAGCGCACCGTGTCGACCTCCACCGGATAGCCGGCGTAGTCGCCGCCCGGTTCGATGATGACGAAGGTGGCAGGCGCCCTGTATTCGCCCATAGCCTGGGCGCGCGAGTCAACATCGGGGTAGATGCGCACGACGCTGCGGGCGCTGACCGTATCGCCGGCGCCAAAGATGACCGCAACGCCATCCGCCGACGTAACCCCGGCGGGCTGACCCTCCACCGCGGGCAGCCCGACCGAACTGCCGCCGCCCTCGCTGCCCTGGCCGCTCAGGCTCAAGGCCGTGCCGCCCGTCTCGACCACCACCGGCGCCGGCGTCGGCGTGGGCGCAGGCGTCGGTTCGCCACACGCCGCCACCAGCAGACCCGCCCCGATCAGCACACCCCACAATTGCTGCCTCATATCTCTTGTCCTCTCTCCCCCTAGCGCCCGCGCCGATCCTTCAGCAGCGTCAGCATTTCGTCCAGCGGGCGCGTGTTGACCACATCCGCGGCGGTCACCCAGCCGCGCCGCGCCGTGCCGATGCCGTACTCTGCGATCTCCATGCCATCCACCGCATGGGCGTCGCAGTTGATGGCAATCTTGCAGCCCAGTTCCACCGCGCGCCGGGCATAGACATCGTTCAAGTCGAGGCGCTCCGGGTTGGCGTTGATTTCCACCACCGTGCCTGTTTCCAGACAGGCGTGCAAGACGCGCTCGACATCCAGTTCGGTGGGCGGCCGGGAACCGATCAGCCGGCCGGTTGGGTGGCCGAGAATGTCCACGTGCGGGTTGTAGACCGCCTTGAGGCAGCGCGCGGTGATCGTTTCCCGATCCTGGCGCTGCGCGCTGTGGATGCTTGCCACCACCACGTCGAGCGTCGCCAGTACGTCATCAGTCAGCCCCAGTTCGCCGTCGGCCAGGATCTCCACCTCCGAGCCTTGCAGCAGCCGGAAGTCAATGCCTTGCTCGGCGCAGCGCGCGTTGTAGGCGTCGATCTCCGTGCGCTGGCGCGCCAGCTTATCGGCGTCCACGCCCTGCACAATGCCCAGCCCGATGCTGTGGTCGCTCACCGACCAGTAGCGATAGCCGCGGCGGCGCGCCGCATCCGCCATCTCCGCCACGCCGGCGCGGCCGTCGCTCCAGGTGGTATGGCCGTGCAGTTCACCCAGCAGGTCGGACGTCTGAATCAGGTCGGGGAGATTGTGCTGGCGCGCGGCCTGCACCTCGCTGCGGTTCTCGCGCAGCTCGGGCGGCGTCCAATCCAGCCCAAGAAACGCATACAGGTCCTCTTCTTCGGCAAAGAAACGCTGTTCGCCGGCGGGTGCGGCGCCATCGCCGGTCGCGGTCAGGCCATACTCGTTGAGGCTCCAGCCTTGTTTGAGCGCCAGCTCGCGCAGGGCGACGTTGTGCTCCTTGCTGCCGGTGAAGTATTGCAGCGCCGCGCCCCAGTGCTGTGGCTCGACAACGCGCAGATCCACTTGCAGGCCGTTGCCCAGGATCACGCTGCTCTTGGTTTCGCCGCTGCCGGCGACGGTGGCCACTTCGGGCAGGCTGCGGAAGGCTGCCATCACCGCGGCGGGGTCGCAGCTCACGCAGAGGATGTCCACGTCGCCGATGGTGTCCTTCCAGCGGCGGAGGCTGCCGGCCAGGCTGATGCGTTCGATGGCGCCGGCGGGCAGCGCGGTTTGCAGCCCCGCCACCATCCCCAGCGCCAGCGGCCGCGCCACCCCGATGGGCGTACGCGTATCGCTGCGCTTGTCGAGCAGTTCGATGCCCTTGAGGATCTTCTCCTCGCTCTTGGCGCCAAAGCCCTTGAGGTCGCGCAGTTGGCCGGCGGCGGCCGCCGCGCGCAGCGATTCCACACTGTCGATGCCCAGTTCCTCCCAAAGACGTTTGGCCTTCTTCGGCCCCATGTCCGGCACCTGCATCATGTCCACCACGCCCTGGGGTACCTGTGCGGCCAGCGCGTCGAACTCGGCATAGGCGCCATCGACGAGCAGCGCGTGGATGGCGTCGGCAATGGCCCTGCCCACGCCCTGGATCTGCTCCAGTTCGCCCGCCGCATCGATCTGGTTGAGGTCGCGCGCCAGGTTGCGGATGCTCTCCGCGGCGTTCTGGAAGGCGATGACGCGAAAGCGGTTGGCGTCGAGAATCTGCAAGCGCGCGGCGACGCCGGCCAGAATTTCGGCGACTTCGCGGTTGGTGAAGCGGTGTGGTGTAGTCATCTTCAGTTCACAAACCTCCTTCGATCAATGCAGGAAAAGAGAGCTGCGCCCGCGCCGCGGCAGCCTGCGCCAGCAGTTCCAGCGCGTAGTCGATCAGCACGTCGGTGCGGCGCTCGTGATAGGCGTCGAACGGCAGGATCGGTGCGCGCACGTAGGGCGTCGGATAAATGCCCTGGCGATAGAGTAGCCGCTTGAAGAAGTGGATCGAGATGTCGAGATGCTGATTGGCAAAGGCCAGGATCGGCAGCGTCTTCTCGAACCACCAGGTTGCGCCGGCCACATCGCCGCGGCGATAGAGCGCGTCGATCAGCGTGTAGAGTTCGTGCAGCCCCGTGGGCATAAAGGCATGGACGCCCCGCTCGAACGCCTCCAGCATGTTCGACACCGCCCAGCCACCGGAGACATGCAGCCGCCCTGCGGTGGCCTCCAGCACAGCAGTATATTTCGGACCAGCCGGGGTGGTTTCGATCTTCAGGCAGCGGAAGGCGTCCACTTCCTCGAAGAGTTGGCAGATCAGTTCCAGGGGCAACCCGCCGCCGCCGAAGTCCCAGTCTTGCAGCATGAGCAGTTCCGGCCCCAGCTCGGCGACGCGCAGAACCGCATCACGGTACTCGTGCGCACTGGTAAACGGTATCTGGAGGAGCAGGCTGGAGCAGCCCGCAGCCAGAATGTCGCGGACGATGCGCGCCCGCTGCGCTGCATCGGTGGAGCCGGCCCCGCCGAACACCGGCACGCGCCCGGCGCACGTCGCAACGACGGTCTCCAGCATGGCGCGGCGTTCGCGTTCGCTCAGCTTGTAGACCTCGGCGGCCATCGCCGGCACCAGGAAGCCGGCCACGCCTGCGTCGATCGCCGCGTCCACGTGACGCCGCAGCGCCAGCAGATCGACTTCGTCGGCGGCGGAAAAGGGCGTATTGAGCACCGTGATGATGCCAAAGAGCGGATAGAGCGTTTTGTTCATGACAAGAACGGCTGCATCATTTGCGATCCTGCACCAGCCGCACCAGCACCACGAAGGCCAACATCGCCAGCGCACCCAGGCCGAACCAGACCACCCGCTCCTGCTTGTCCGGCGGAATGTAGTCCGACGCCAGGTCGCGCGCCACGTCTTTGGCCACCTGCACGGCGATGCCGGCCGTGGACGGTCCCTGGGCCGGCTGCGCTGCCGTAGGCTGCACCGGCGGCGCCGCGGGTTGTACCGGCGGCGCGACGGCTGCTGCCGCTGCGGGTGCGACGCCGCCCGGTTCGGGCGTGGGCGCCGCTTGCACCGGCGGCGCAATGCGCGCCTGGATCATCTGATCGAGGGCAGCCAGACCCTGGCGCGTCATTGATTTGGCCGTGCTCTCGATGAGCCGCTGACCCACGCCGGCGATGCGCCCGCCCACCTGCACGTCGCCGCCGTAGCGCAGCAAGGTGCCGCCTTCCACATCCTCAAAAACAAGCGTGCCTTCGCCGGCCACATAGCCGGGCGCGCCCTGCCCATCCACTTTCATCGTGTACTGCTGCAACGGCGTGATATCCGTCAGCGTGATCTTGCCGACGAAGCGGCCCTGCACCGGGCCAACCTTGACGTTCATCGCCGCCTGATAGTCATTTTCGCCGACCCGCTCCAGTTCTTCACCGCCGGGCAGCGCACCCGGCGCGCTGAAGGTATAGGTGCCATCCATTCGCATCGTTCTGTCTCCTTTTTGCCGGAATTGGTGTCTGCATCTTAGGGCGGTCTGCCGGTGCTGTCAACCTGCCCGCAGCAGATTGTGCAACACACGCCATTGGCAGCTTGACGCGGCGCGCAAAACGATCAAAAATAATAGCGAACGTTCGCTTTTATCGGGAGCAGATATGGACGCTTCAGAACCGCTGCGCAAAGGAGAGGCCACCCAGGCCCGCATCGTGGATGTCGCCTACGCGCTCTTCCTGCGCCAGGGCTATCACGGCACGTCGATGCGGCAGATCGCCGACGCCGCCGAGATTACGATGGGCGGCATCTACAACCACTTCCCCAGCAAGGAAGCCATTTGGCAGGCTGTGCTGGCCGACCGGCATCCCTACCGAGAACTCCTCCCGCTGCTGGCTACGGCGACCGGCGCCAGCGCTGAAGCCTATGTGCGCGACGCGGCCATGCGCCTGGTGGCGGCCCTCGGCCAGCGCCGCGACCTGCTCCATCTGATGTTCATCGAACTGGTGGAGTTCAACGGCGCGCACATTCCCAGCCTCTACGCGGCGATTACGCCCCACCTGCTCCAGTTGGCCGATGTGTTCACCCATAAGGCCGGCCAGGTGCGGCCGATTCCGCTGCCGATCCTGGCGCGGTCGTTTGCGGGACTTTTCTTCTCTTACTACATCACCGACATCATGATGCCGCCGGAAGTCCGCGCACTCATGGGCGACGACGCGCTGGATAGCTTCGTCGATATCTATCTGCACGGCATCCTGGCGCATCCAGCAGCGCAGCCGCCCGCCTGACCGGCCCTGGCTGCCGGCGCCGGAGCATCCCATGTGGAATCGTCTAAGAAGTCTCATCCGCAAGGAGTTCATCCAGATCGTGCGCGACCCGCGCACGCTGGCCATGACCTTTGTGATCCCCGTGGTGATGATGTTCCTGCTCGGCTATGCCGCAACCAACGATGTGCGCAACATCGCCCTCGTGGTGCTCGACCAGGACCGCACGCCCGCGTCGCGCCAGTTGATCGACGCGTATCGCGTCGCCGACTACTTTGTGATTGCCAAGTACGTGGCCACGGAAGATGAATTGCGCGCCATGATCGACGACAATTCGGCGCGCGCCGGCATCATCATCCCCGCCGGCTATGGCCGCAAGCTCGCCGGCTGGCAATCGGCGCAGGTGGCCTTTGTGCTCGACGGCTCCGACCCGACGATGGCGAGCACCGCGTTGGCTGCCGCCACGCTAATCGGCCAGGCGCAATCGACGTGCGCACCATGGTCTGGTTCAATCCGGGTCTGATCAACGCCTACTACATGGTGCCGGCCATGATCGGCATCATTTTGCAATACTTGACGACCATGCTCACGGCCACGTCGATCGTGCGCGAGCGCGAACGCGGCACCATCGAGCAGTTGATCGTCACACCGCTGCGTGCGTGGGAACTGGTGGTCGGCAAGCTGACGCCCTATGTGTTGATCGCCTTTCTCAACACCATCGAGGTGCTGACCATCGGCGTCATCGTCTTCAACGTGCCGATAAACGGCAGCCTGGCATTGCTGCTGGCGCTCACCGCACTCTTCCTCGTGACCACCCTCGGCATCGGCCTGCTGATCTCCACCGTGGCCAACACCCAGCAGGAGGCGATGCTCACGACGATGTTCACAATTCTGCCGTCGATCTTCCTTTCCGGCTTCTTCTTTCCGCTGGCCGCCATGCCGGTCTGGCTCCAAATCATCAGCTACGCCATTCCGCTGCGCTATTTTCTGATCATCGCGCGGGGGATTGTGCTCAAGGGCGTCGGGCTGTCCGCGCTCTGGCCGGAGACGCTGGCGCTGGCGATCTTTGCACTGGTGGTGATGAGCGCGGCAGTGATGCGCTTCAGGAAGAGCCTGGATTAACGTCATGGGCAAAGGAAAACTTTCTACTTTCTGGAAGTGAAAGGCGAGCCAAACAATGCATCCAGATCCACGAAGAATCTTGCCGGCACTGTTGGTGCTCGTCCTGTTGGGGCTGGCCGGTTACTACCTGGTCTGGCCGGCGCTGAGCAAAGACAGCGACCTGGTCGTCTCCGGCACGATCGAAGCGACCGAGGTGCGGCTTGCCTCCGAGTACGGCGGTCGCGTCGATGCGGTCAACGTCGCCGAAGGTGACGCAGTGGCAAGCGGCCAGGTGCTGGTGGAGGTTCACCCAG
>JAPKMV010000759.1 GCA_026645635.1 Caldilineaceae bacterium | reverse complement strand
TTGGAAGGCTTGGAATTTTGCGCAGATGCTTTCGATGGCTTGTTTGTGGGTAGCCCACGCTACCCGTTGGGGTTCCATATCGGCGAACCAAACTTCGGCGTCTGGCAGCAGGCGCCGGCGGATGTCACGGGCGATGGCTGGGATGCCGCGCTTGAGTGCGCAGGAGATGTAGGGAGCTTGTGAGTATCGGAAGGGTATATTTTTCAGGGAGAAATAGGTGTTTTTTCCTTCCCAACTGGCATCGATGGACACGCGGCTGGTGTCTCCTTCGAGTTGCAGCCACAGACCATCTTCGCGTTTCAACAACGTACCGTACGCGGGCAATTGGGGTGGGCAGTGGCGCCACTGCGGGCCGAGTTTGCTGGCGAGGGCCTCGCCGAAGTCGATGATTGTCATGATCGGTTTTCTTGGCCGGTGTTGGGCACGCAGCGCAGCGTGTCGTAGTACGGCCTGAGTGCATTTATGATTTCGGGAATGATGTGTGCGTCGTATATGACGGCTATGAGCTGCTCATCTAGGCCGGGGGGGCTGGCGTAGATGGGATAGATGGCTGCGTCATCAGCCAGGCGATCCGCCAGGGCGTTTGCTTCGATGAGTACGGGTTCGAGGTTGACGGTGTAATCGTTGATAACGTCGTGGCCGTCGTTGCCGTACACGAGATGCACCCAGGCGAGGTAGACATTGTTGTCGCGACTGAGGTTCAGGGTGTCCTCGTCGGTGGAGTTCAGTGCGGCGAGCACTGCGTCAGCGTCTGTGCTGCTGCGGATGACGTCGTCTTCGCCGTTGTCAACCGTGATGCGGTAGCCGGCCTTGAGAACGTCGGTGATGATCTGCGTGACGATTTGGTGTTCGATGGTTGTCATGCGTGTTGTTCCTAAAAGGTGACGTGTATGTCTGCGCTGCAATTCAGGGACTTCCAGAAACGGTGAATCCCCTGGAAGGCGGCGATGCTGTTGGGCCAACTGAGGGGGATTGTGTCGCCACTTGGCAACATGGCTGTCCGGTACACGTTGCCGCCCTGTTCGATAGGCTCGTAGCGTCTTACAATCCTTAGTTCCACTTGGTCGTTGAGCATGAGAATCCCAGGTTGCGCTCTTTCATGCTCACGTAGCGGTTGTGGCCGAAGACGACGTGGTCGATCACTGGGATGTCGAGCAGCCTGCCCGCATCCACCAGCATCTGGGTTGTGGCGACGTCCTCGGGGCTCGGCGACGGGTCAGATGACGGGTGGTTATGGACGACGATGATGCTCGCTGCGTTGGCCCGGACCGCGGGCGTGAACACCTCGCCGACGCGTACTACTGAGGTATTGAGGCTGCCCTGGTAGATTGTGCTTACGCCGATGAGGTGGTTCTTGGTGTTGAGGAGCAAGACGCGCAGCTCCTCTTTCTCCAGCTGCATCATTTGGGACATGAGCAGGTTTGCCACGTCTTGTGGGCTGCGGATGGAGGCGCGTTCGGGGGCGCGGCTTGTTGCCATGCGGCGTCCCAGTTCGAGGCTGGCTTGAATTTGGGCCGCGCGGGAGGGTCCGATGGCGCGTAGGCTGCGCAGTTCTTCCTGAGTTGCGCGGGCAAGACCGTGCAGCCCATCGAACTGGGTCAGCATCTGGGTGGCCAGGTCAAGGGTGTTGTGTCCGTTGCGGGGGTTGGCATTGCCGAGCACGATGCTCAACAGCTCGCTGTCGGACAAGTAGATTGGGCCGGTCTGCGCCAGCCGGTTCATTGGCTGCAGACTGGCCGGAAGTTCACGAATGGTCGGCATGTTGGGATGGGTCTCCTTTGGTTATTGAAATTGGGCGGACTGCCAGGTGGCGCGCCACCGGGTGGGATAGGCCAAGAAATGCTGGCGAAATGCTGTCAGTTGTTCCGGGGTGAGGCTTTGGAATGGCTCGCCGGGTGACTTGATCGGCGCCGGGGGCGATTGCAGTGTGGCCCAGCGTTGCGCCAGATAGTTGCAGGCGCGCGTGATGTCTGTCGGGTTGCTCAGTTGCAGCGTTGCGCTGATTGCCTGGCGCAGTTGCTGTGCCGTCTGTGTGGTTTGTGGTGTGGCCGGCGGCGGTGCAGCCGGTGAGGGGGACGGTGCGGTCTGCGCAGGTGGCGGTGTGGGTGGTGCGGGCGGCGGTGCGGTCTGCGTGGGCAGTGCAGTCGTCGAACGCTCGCCGAACGTTGCGGCGGGATCCGGGGTGAAGCCGATGATGCGCACGATCGGTTTCGACGCAAACCCGCCGTTTTTGGCCGGCCGCTCTTTCTTGACGAAGTGGAGCGTGCCGCCCAGGGGGCGCAGGTAGCCGTCAGGCATCTGCTCCAGCGCCTCTTTGGAGGGGGTGTCGCGGCCTGTCCAGCAGGGTTCTGAGAGATCGACCTGGCAATGGGGCGCCAGAATGCTGAAGTTTTCAAAGTACAGCTTGCCGGTGGGCTGCTGCACCAAGGGGGCGGCGGCGTAGAACATGAGCGCCAGTTCGCCGTCCTGTTTGCGGCGAACTGCGTACAGTTGCGCCTTGCCTTCTTCCTCGTCTTCCGCAAGAGTGGCGCCGCTGCCGGGCGGGGCTGTGTTTGCGGTGAGTTGGCGCAGGTGGTAGTTGGTTTCGCCCAGGGCGCTGCACTGCTGTTCCCCCAGCGTCAGCAGTTTGCCGATGAGGTCGGCCAGTTGGCCGAATTGGTCGTCTGTCAATGGTTGGCTCCTTTTGTTGATGGTGGCGTTTTGATGG
>JAPKMV010000758.1 GCA_026645635.1 Caldilineaceae bacterium | reverse complement strand
ACTTGTGCGGGTTGGGCACCTCCAGCCCGACGTAGGGGCGGCCAGGCACCGGCGCCTCCATGCGCACGGCGTGGGCGGAGAGCGCCAACGCCAGGTCATCCGCCAGCCCGACGATGCGGCGCACCGGCACCTTGCGCTTCTGGCCGTTCCGTTCGATGTAGAGCGGCTCGATGCCAAACTGCGTCACGGTCGGGCCTGTTTCCACATGGATGATGCGCGCCGGCACGTTGAAATCGGCCAGCGTCTTGAGGATGACCTGTTCGAGCAGGGCAACGTCAGCATTGGCGTAGGAGCCGGCGTCGGCCACGAGCAGATCGACGGGCGGGCGCACACCCTGGCTGCGCGTCGGGCGTTCGGCTTCTGCCGCCGGCTGCTTCTCGGCAGCGGGCGTTGTGGCCGCCGCTGGCTGCTTGCCCCGCCGTTTCGAGCGCGGCTCAGCTTCCGGCGCCGCCGGCGTTGGCTTGACTTGTACGGCGGGTGCCGATGGCATGGCATAGCCGCCCACCGCTGGGGGAGGTGCAGCGGAAGGCACAACGCCGAGTTGCTGCTTGGGCGTCTTGCCGAAGGGCAGCCAGCGGCGCAGCGGCGCAGCCAGAAAGATCAGCGGGGTGTAGCGGATCAACATCAGGATTCCCCCGCCGACGAGCAGCGCGGCCAACAAGCCGGCCAGGGGGCGATCCAGCCCGGCCAGCGCCAGGCTGCCCAATGCCCAGCCGATGAGACCGCCCGCCTCCATCCCCAGGCGCGGCGTCCAGGTGACGACGCGATTGGCGGCTACCCACGCGCCCAGTTGCAGCCCCAGGAGCAGCAACTCCGCGCCGACCAGCGCCTCGGCGCTCCAGTAGCCGGCGCGGCGACCCAGCACCAGGACGCAGCCCAGGACCAGGATCATCGTCGCAAAGAGCGGTGCGGTCCAGCCCATGAGCACGTAGAGCAGCGGCGCCGCGTCGCGGCTGTTGGGGTCGTAGCCGAAGACGGAGGCAAAGAGCAGCGCGCCGCCAACGATGCACAACACGCCGAGAAATTCGGCGCGCAGCAGGCTCAGCAGGCCAGAGATCGACTGTTGATAGTCGGTGTTGGATGATTGGAGCGAACGGTTCATGGGCAAGGTCCACGCGCAATGCGCATTGGCTGCTCTGCCAGGACCGGCCCCCCGGAGTCACTGTGCAACGATGATTGGATTGGTACTTGCGGCTTGCATTATAGCATGAGTCCGCCGATTCGCAGCCAGGGAATTGGTGGCTTGTGCAAAGTGCCAGGGCAAATTGCTGGAGGCGGCATGAAAAGGTCACTTTGGCGCAGTGAGTGACATCTCAAACGCTTTCTTGGGCGGCCAGCAGGCGGTCGATGGCGAGCGCCACGCCGTCGGCATCGTTGGCGGGCGTGATCCAGTCGGCGACGGCAAGCAGCTCTGGCACACCATTGGCGACGGCAATGCCGATGCCTGCCTGTGCCACCAACTCGATGTCGTTGACATCATCGCCGATGGCGACGACGTCGGCAAAGCTGCGGCCCCACTGCTGCAAGAGATGGTGGAGCGCCGTGGCTTTGTTGGTCTGCGCGCCGCACACCTGCACCAGGGAAAACTTGGGCGAGATCAGCGCACGGGTCGCGGGGGGCAGCATCGCCAGCAGTGGCGCCAGGTCGTCGCGCTCTTCGGGGAAGAGAAAGAGCACCTTGGCCGCCGGCTGGTCGCATTTCTCCCATAGATTCGCTACGGTGTAGTGACCTGATTTGGAAATTGCGCGGTTGAGAAACAACTCATCTTCGATCTCCAGCCCCACGCACCAATGGGGCGCGCACGTATCGGCCCAGTGCAGGATCGTGCGCACGTCGTCCGGCGCCAGCTCGTTGCGGAAGATGGTGCGGCCGTCGGCGACGATGCGCGCCCCGTTGTAGACGATGCGGATGGCGCTGGCCAGTTCCGGCGGCAGCACTGCGCCAACCGACCGCGGCGGCCGGCCGGTGGCGACGATGACCGTGTGGCCTGCCTCCTGCCAGCGCAGCAGCGCCGCGCGTGCGGCTGTGCTCACCGATTTGTCGGCGCACAGGAGTGTGTCGTCCAGGTCAAGGACGAGGATTTTGCCAGCAGGCGGCGGCAGATGGGCGTCGTGTGTCATGGGTAAGCTCACAGGGTGTTTTCCGTTCAAGACTCTGCGCCGATTATAGACCACCGCAGCCGGACGCCCGATTATCGATCCGGCTGAAATGCACGCACCCGGCGCTGTGAACGCCGGGTGCGTGTGTGCAAGATGAAGCAGATGACGGTGGAGTGTAGAGCAGCGTCGAGTCCTGCCTCGCTGTGGGGTGCTGGGCTACCGGGTCACAACCGGCAGGAAGATGGTGGCGACTGCATTGCCCGGGTCGTCGTTGCCGCCGTTGTCGCTGCAGACGCCGGTGTCCATGCCACTCATTGCGGCGACGGTCTTGCAGACGTTGATGCGCCCATTGCCGTAGTAGACGTCCCAGCCGGTGTCGCCCAGGTCATCCGCGTTGGTCGTCATCAGCGCCGTGATGTCGGCGGCAGTCAGCGCCGTCGGGGCGTAGGACATGACCAGCCCGGCCAGCCCGGCGACGAAGGGCGCCGCCATGCTGGTGCCGGTCATGTAGGCGTAGCCGCCGGTGGTCAGGTCGTGGTAGCTGCTGAAGATGCGGTAGCCCGGCGCCGCCAGGTCGATGTTCTCGCCGTAGTTGCTGAGCTGCCAGATCCGATCCTG
>JAPKMV010000757.1 GCA_026645635.1 Caldilineaceae bacterium | reverse complement strand
GACCGAACCCTGGCCGTTGTCGCCCCGCACCTGGCCGCCGCCGGCAAAGGCCGGGGATACCGTCGCCAGCAGCAAACCAACCACCAACATGAGTGTCAAAGATACCCGTTTCATGATCAAACCTCCTTGATTGAACAGTTGCGAACAGTTGCGAATTGCGAGGGGCGAGGGGCGAAGGGCGAAATGGTCATCGCCCCTCGCCCCTCGCCCCTCGCCCCTCCTACTTCTGCACAGCCGGCAGGAACACGCGCACTGCTGCGCTTTCCGGACCGACAACCACCAACGTGCCCGAGGCATCGCCTGCGGCATCGGCGTAGGCGTAGCTGCCTGCCGCGGGGAAGACGAAGCGGTAGCGCTCGCCCGGCAGCAGCAGCCCGCTGTCGAAGCGCACGGCGGCGGCGGTGCGCCCTGCGCTCGCGGCTGCCGTGGCGGTGCGCCCTTCTGCCGCCATGTTTACCCACTCCACCACGTCGCCCGCCGTCACATCCAGGTAGGCCGGGTCGAAGCCCTCGGCGGTGATGGCGATGACGTGATCAGCCTCCGCCACCTGCGGCGTGAGCGGAATGTCCTGGCGCACCGGCTCATCCACCACCGCCAGATCGACGCTGCGGTAGGGCTGATAGCCGCTGCGCTGCACCTCGAGCCGGTAGATGCCCACCGGCGTGAAGAAGCTGAAGTAGCCGTCATCGGCGGTCGTCTGCGGGTTGACCTGGCCGTAATCTGCCGCCGGCCAGAGCGTGAACGTAGCCCGCTCGTCGCCGGCCTGCCCTTGCAGACAGGCCACCGTGGCCGCGGCCAGCGGCGTCTGGCTGCCGATGTCATAGACCACGCCCTCCGGGTCGATCAGCACCACGCCGCCGCCCTGGGCCGTCACCTCGCCACACTGGACGACCAGCACCATGCTGCCCGCGGTGTGCGGCGCAGGCGCAGCCACGAAGACGCCGGTGTAGACCTGGTCGCCGTCTGGGTCGGTCAGTTCCACCGTGAAGGTGTCGCTGATCACCAGGCGCGCGGTGGCGCCGTCTGCCGTGCAGCAGAGTTTGATCGCCACCGTGTAGGTCTCCTGCGGGCGCAGGCGGATGCCCCAGCCCGTGGCGTCGGTGCGCCCTTCCTCATCCACCGGGCGGTGGCTGTGACCTTTGCTGTCGATGAAGCGCAGGCTCAGCGGACTCCAGCCCAGCGCGCTGTCCACCGTAATGGCGGTGACGCGCGACGCTGCACTGGTGTGGCCCTGGTGGCGCGTCACCGCATAGAGCGTGTGGTCGCCGTCGGCCAGGGTGATGGCCAACGCCCAGCGCCCGTCGGCGTCGGTGAGCGCCGTGCCGGCCAGCGCGTCGTCCACGTAGAGATCGACCTCGCTCTGGGGAATCGCCCGCCCGCGCACCGTCAGCTCGTTCTCGCAGGTCGTGCCGTCGCCCGGCTCCACGATCAGCGGCGGGCGCAGTTCGAGGCGGGTGGTGGCCGTCGCCGTGTTGTTGGCCGGGTCGATGTCGCTTGCCGCGGCGATGGTCACGGTGTTGGTGAAGACGCCTTCCTCCTGGCCCTCAGGAACGCCCAACTTGATCAAGATGTGGCCGGTGCGCCGCGCCGCCAGGTTGCCGACGGCGAAGCTCACGCGGCTGCCGTCCAGCGTGTAGGAGAGCGGCGGGTGGGTCTCGATGCGCAGCCGGCTCACGTCGCCGGCCAGCGCCAGGTCATCCTCGATGCGCACATCGGTGGCAGCCGTATCGCCGCGGTTTGCGTACTGGATCGACCAGACCACGTGGGTGTAGGGCAGCCCCTGTTCGCGCGTCGGGTCGGCGGGCTGAGCGGGGGCCACAGCGCCATCCTTGCGCACCGTCAGGTCAGGCCCGTTGGCCGGGTCCTGCTGCCCGCGCAGGAGATAATCCTCGGTCTCGCCAAAGAGGAAGGGCAGCGGGTAGCCGCGCCCGTCGCCGTAGGCCACGCCGCCCGCGGCCAACGTTTTGTTCGCCGGGCGTTCGCTCAGGGTGATGCGCAGCCACGCCGGCTGCTGCGCCAGCTCCGCCGGCCAGAGTGCAGGCAGCGTCCCCGCAAAGGTCAGGTGATTCACACCCGTCACCAGCGTCATCGCATCCACCACCGCGTCGACGACGATGTGCTCGTAGGCGAGCGCGCCCTGGGGCGCGGCGCAGGCGCGCGTGTCGTCCCAGTCGCCGTCGCGGTTGCCGTCCACCCAGACATTCAGGTAGCCCTTGCCCTCGGGCAGCGCGGCAGCCATCGCCGGGTCGAGGAAGATCGCCACCGGCAGCAGCGCCGTCTGGCAGTCGCTCAACACGACGCTGGCCGGGCGCAGCCCGTCGTCGTGGCGATCCAGGTTGGCCTGGTCGAGCGCGGGCAGCAGGTTGTTGGTCGGGTCGGCGTCGGCGCCCACATCGGCGTTGGCCTCGCGGCTGACGTTGACGCCCAGGTGGAAGGGCCGCGGCGCCTGGTGCACCGGGCCGTCCGGCGGCGCCGCCGGGTCGGCCACGGTGGGGAAGCGGGCAGGTACGCCGGCATAGGCGCTCATCGGCGCGGCGGCATGGTTGGTGCTGTCGGGCGCATCGCCCAGGTCGCGCCCGCGCACGGTGAGCGTCACCGGGTTGCTGGCCGCAGCCGGCGGCGGCTCGCCCGGATGGCGCAGGCAGAGCGGCGCGCCATTGGCGTCCACCAGACAGACGGCAAAGTGGCCGACATTGACCAGTTCTCGATCCACGGCCATGTCGC
>JAPKMV010000756.1 GCA_026645635.1 Caldilineaceae bacterium | reverse complement strand
ACGAACGTAATGAGCTGATCGGTGTCGAGATTCTTGAGGCCAGTTCATTTTTCCGCGATTCAGTTCTGGAATCACTACAGGCGCGTATGGCGCAGTTGCAGCTCGCAGTATCTGCCTGAACCAGGTTGCAATCATGGTTGACTCAAAGCCAGGTTCGCTACTGGAAAACGTCCCTGCTACATCTCTGGGTGAAACAGATCACTCACCTGGCAGTCGTCTCGAACGCGTCCTGCGCTCCGGCCGCTTTGCCGTTACCGCCGAACTGAACCCGCCCGACAGCGCCAACCCGCAGGAGGTTTATGACGCGGCGGTCGTCCTCTCCAGCGTGTGCGACGGCATCAACGCCGTCGACGCTTCCGGCGCCAACTGCCACATGTCGAGCGTGGCGATCTGTGCGCTGCTCACCCGCGCCGGCTACGAGCCGGTCTACCAGGTCTCCTGCCGCGACCGCAACCGCATCGCCATCCAGGGGGACCTGCTTGGCGCAGCGGCGATGGGCGTGCACAACGTGCTCTGCATTACCGGCGACGACGTGACGGCCGGCGATCAGCCTGAAGCCAAGCGCGTTTTCGACCTGGACAGCATCCAACTGCTACACGTGGCGCGCATCATGCGCGACTACGGCGTCTACCTGAGCGGGCGCAAGCTGACAGCGCCGCCGCGCTTCTTTCTGGGCGCGGCGGAGAATCCGTTCGCTCCGCCGTTCGACTGGCGTCCGCACCGGCTGGGCAAGAAGATCTCGGCCGGCGCGCAGTTCATCCAGACGCAGTATTGTTTTGACCTGCCGCGGCTGCGCACCTTCATGCAGCGGGTCTGCGACCTGGGCCTGGACAAACGGGCCTACATATTGGCGGGCGTCGGCCCGCTGCGTTCGGCGGGTGCGGCGGAATTCATGCGCAGGAAGGTGCCGGGCGTCTACATCCCGGACGCAGTCGTCGAGCGGCTCAAAAGCGCGCCGAAGAACAAGCAGCGCGCTGAGGGCAAGAAGATCTGTGTCGAGCTAATCCAGCAGGTGCGGGAACTGCCGGGCGTGGCCGGCATCCATGTGATGGCGTATCGGCAGGAGGAGTTGGTGGCGGAAATTATCGAGGAAGCCGGCCTGCTGCCGCGGCCCTTCCGCGCCGACGTGCCCCACGCGCACCGTGAGCGCCACATCCCGCGCGAGCATACGCTGCGGTGAGGCGCGGTGGCACTTGATTTTGTCGAGTAAATTGGAATGGAACGCGGATGACGCGAATCAGGCGGAGCCACGCTGATTTTGCTGCGAATCCGCGATCATCCGCCCAATCCGCGTCATCCGCGTTCTATTCATACCTTGTCAACGTGAAATTCTACGTTAGAAACCAGATGCTTTGGAGGCAAATGTGACGATAACTGTGCTGAGTTCGCCAACTAAAGAAGTGCGTATTGGGCCGGACCTGCCCTTTGTGATCATCGGCGAGCGCATCAACCCCACCGGGCGCAGGAAACTGGCGGCAGAGATGGCGGCGGGCGACTTCTCGCGCGTGGTCAGCGACGCCCTGGCGCAGGTCGCGGCCGGCGCCCACATGCTTGACGTCAACGCCGGCATCCCGATGGCCGACGAGCCGGCGATCCTGGCTGAGGCGATCAAACTGGTGCAGTCGATCACCGATGTGCCGTTGGCCATCGACTCATCCATCGTCGCTGCGCTGGAGAAGGGGCTGGCCGTCTACCAGGGCAAGCCGCTGGTAAACTCGGTCACCGGCGAGGAGGAACGTTTGGAAGCGGTGCTGCCGCTGATCAAGAAGTATGGCGCCGCAGTGATCGGCATTTCCAATGACGAGACGGGCATCTCCGAGGACCCGGAAGTGCGCCTGGCTGTGGCCCGCAAGATCATCGAACGCGCCCAGGACCACGGCATCCCGCGCGAGGACGTGCTCATCGACCCGCTGGTCATGCCCATCGGTGCGATGCGCTACGCCGGGCGCCAGGTCTACGAAATTGTGCGGCGCTGCCGCGACGAATTGAAGGTGAACACCTGCTGCGGCGCCAGCAACGTCTCGTTTGGTCTGCCCAACCGCGGCCCGCTCAGCGCCACCTTTCTGGCGATGGCCATCGGTGCCGGGTTGACTTCGGCGATCACGAATCCCATCGAGCCGGAAATCAAGCGCGCGATCATGGCGGCGGACGTGATGAACGGTAACGACGAAAACTGCTTGACCTGGATCGTGGCCAATCGCGAACCCAAGCCCGAAGGCGAAGAAGCCGGCGGCGGGCGGCGCGAACGGCGTGTGCGGAGAGGATGAAGAGAGAGATTAGGAGATTGAGAGATTAGGAGATTGGAGACTGGAGATTGTGTCATCTGCGCAAATCTTCTAATCTCCCAATCCCCTAATCGCCCAATCTCCAGTCTCCAATCTCCATGAACACCTGCCTCATCATCTGCGGGGCGCTGGCACGGGAAGTGCTGGCGCTCAAGGAACGGCATGGCTGGGCGGCGGCAGTGGTCGCCGTGCCCGCCACGTTCCACATGGTCCCAACGCGCATTGCGCCTGCGGTGGAGCAGCGCATCCTGGAACTGCGCGACCGCTACGACCGGCTGATCGTGGTCTACGGCGACTGCGGCACGGGCGGCGCGCTGGACGAGATCCTGGACAAGCACGGCATCGAGCGCATCGCCGGCCCGCACTGCTACGAATGGTACGGCGGCGGGCTGTTTCAGGCGCTCATGGACGAAGAACCAGGCACTTACTTTCTGACTGAC
>JAPKMV010000755.1 GCA_026645635.1 Caldilineaceae bacterium | reverse complement strand
CGCTGAACGACGATTGGCTGACTGCCCTGGGCGGCGCGCTGCTGGCGGTGCTGCTCTACGCCGGGATGGGGTGGCTGCTGCGCAGCGCGGAACTGCGTCTGCTGGTGGACGCTGCCCGCGCGCGGCTGCGCCGATGAAACCGGAGGCGCGCCGCCGGCGTATAATGGTGACGATGAATTCTATGCGTTTGTCACAGAGGGCGCAGAGGACGCACAGAGATCACGGAGAGACAACAGAGGCGCGCCCACGGCTCTACTCTCTGTTTCTTCTCTGCGCCCTCTGTGTATCCTCAGCGCCCTCTGTGTAGTGCCTTTGATTCAAGGAGAAAGTGCCATGCCGTTTTTCTATTTCGACCCGCTCTTTCTAATCCTGTCGATCCCGCCGCTGCTGCTGGGGCTGTGGGCGCAGATGCGCGTCAAGAGCGCCTTTGCCCAATATTCCAACGTGCGCTCCGCCAGCGGCATCAGCGGCGCCCAGGCGGCGCGCCGCATCTTGGACATGAACGGCCTGCAGACGGTGACCGTCGAGCGCACGGGCGGCACATTGAGCGACCACTACGACCCGCGCCACAAGGTGCTGCGGCTCAGCGGCGATGTCTACCAGACGCCGAGCCTGGCCGCGGTGGGCGTCGCCGCGCACGAGGCCGGCCATGCGCTCCAGGATCAGCAGCACTATGGCCCGCTGCGGCTGCGCTCCGGGCTGGTGCCGGCGGTGCAGTTCGGGAGTTGGCTGGGGCCGATCATCTTCATGGTGGGGCTGTTTATGTCCGGGACGCTGGGGGACTCGATCGCCTTGCTTGGCGTGCTGCTCTTTGGCCTGACTGCGGTCTTCGCCCTGGTGACGCTGCCGGTGGAGTTCGACGCCAGCAAGCGCGCCAAGCAGCAGTTGGTCAGCGCGGGCATTCTTGCGCCGCAGGAATTGGCGGGCGTCAACAAAGTGCTCGACGCTGCGGCGCTCACCTACGTCGCCGCGGCGGTGCAGGCAGTGACGACGATGATCTACTATTTGATGATCCTGGGGCGACGCCGCGACTAAGCTCATGGATGATAGGAAATAAGAGTTTTACCAGCACTGCTCCGTGCTGGGGGGATAAATGCTCATCCGCAGATGGCGCAGATTTTCGCAGATGGCAGGCATCAAATCTGCGTAATCTGCGCCATTTGCGGATTGTGTTTACGTCGTTGCGAAAACGACTGATTTCTGTGGGATTTGCGTTAAGGTCGGGGAAGCTGAAAATCTCACGCCAAGACGCCAAGACGCAAAGACAAAGCACCTTCCCTTAGCGTCTTTGCGTCTTGGCGTGAGCCTAACTCACCGTGAACGCCACGCACTCGTCGGCGCGCAGGTTCATGCAGTTGACGCCCTGTACGACGCCCTCTTTGGCCGGCACCTCGTCCGCCTGAAAGCGGATAATCTTGCTCAGCCGCGAGATGGTGAAGATGTCGGAATCCTCGGCGACGGCCAGCGCACCCACGATGACGTCGGCCTTCATGGCGGTCTTGCCGCCGGAGCCGGGCGCCTTGTTGGGCGCAAAGCCGCTCAACAGGCGGATGGTGCCCTTGCCATCCTGGCTCAGCAGGAAGACGCCGCCCGCCGCCGGCGCCGCCGCCACGGCCACCACCTCATCACCCGGATCGACGCGCAGGCCGAGACAGCCGCGCACCGGCACCAGCCGCTCGGCAAAGCGAATCGCCTGGCCGGTGCGCGTGACGATGAACAATTCGTCGGCGCCGCTGCTCCAACAGGAAGCCGTCGGCGCGCCCGCCTCGTTGACATCATAGAGCACGGTACCCGGCTGCAAGTTCGGACCGAGGTACTGCCGGGCGATGCGCCGCACCTGCCCGCGGGTGCCGACCAGCACAAAGTGGCTGCCGCCCCGCAGCGGCGTGTCCGTGGCGATGACGCTCAGCCGCTCGTTGGCGCGCAGCGGAAAGCGCGCCAGGATGCTCTCCCCGCGACCGCGCACCTCGCGCTCCGGGATCTCGCTCAGCGGGACGCGGAAGGCCCGCGCCTGGTTGGTGATGCAGATCAGCCCGGCGCTGACGTCGGCCATCGCCAGAAACGCAGGCGGATCCTGTTCGGGCGCGTCGAGATCGAAGACGCCCATGCCGCCGCGGCGTTGGCGAAAATAGAGATGGCGCGGCGTGCGTTTGGCAACGCCACCCGCAGTCACCGTGACGATGTTGATCGTCGTGGGCGGCTCGCTCGGTTCCAGCGGCTCCTCGCTGCGGCCGCCTGGTTCTTGCGCGGCGGCCAACTGCGCCTCCAGCGCCTCGATATAGGCGATCACAGCGTCGGGCAGGTTGGTCAGGTCAGGTCGCTCGGTCATGGCTTTTTCTCTTGATCGTGCGTTGTCTACGGAATCGTCTGGGCGATGCGCAGGATTTCTTCAGCATATTGGCGGCGCGCCTCCGGCAGATCCGCCCACGCGCCGCCGCCGGCCAGAAAGTCATCGAGCCGGTCCGGTCCCCAGTTGTAGGCCACCAGCATCCACTCTTTGCCCTGGTAGCCTTTGGCCGCCAGCCGCGTGCGCAGAAAGTCCAGATAGGCGGCGGCCACCAGCACATTGTCGCGGCTGTCGAAGGGGTCGGCGGCGCTCACTGCGGGCGCCCACTCGCGCCAGGTGCCGGGCAGAATCTGCATCAGCCCCATGGCGCCGGCGCTGCTCAGCACCAGCGAATCAAAGCTGCTTTCGATGTACGCCTGCGCCGCCAGCATGCGCCAGTCCAT
>JAPKMV010000754.1 GCA_026645635.1 Caldilineaceae bacterium | reverse complement strand
AACACAATCCGCAGATTGACGCAGATTACGCAAATATGATGTTTGCCATCTGCGAAAATCTGCGCAATCTGCGGATGCTTGTCCGGCGCTTTCCAGAGCAGAGCAGCGCTCGCAAAACTCCTCTTTTCGATCGTCCGTGACTACAGTGACAGCCATTGTGGCAGCGATTTCAACTGAGAAGCAGGCACGGGAACCCGTGCCTGCTTCATGCATCGATGGCTGGACGAATCCAGCAAGGAGCCGATGATGACGGCCCATCAGCATACCGGGCACGACGAGCCATCTGCGCCGCAAGCACAACCAGATTCGGCGCAGAAATCCGCAGTGCACGAACATCACCCAGCCGAGCCAATCCAGCCAGCGGCAGCCACACACGATCACCATCACAGCGCCACGGCTGGCGCGCCGGCTGCCCCGGGCGCTGCCGCGCACCAGGGACACGGCGCCCACGTCGATCACCGCGGCCATGAGGAGGTCTTCCGCAATCGTTTCTGGATCTGTCTGGCGCTCACCGTACCGGTGCTCCTCTACAGCCACATGATCCAGATGTGGTTTGGCTTCACGCCGCCGCAATTTCCCGGCAGCGACTGGATCGGCGCCGGGTTCGCCATCATCATCTTTGTCGTGGGCGGCGTTCCCTTTCTCCAGATGGCTGGCCCTGAGATTCGCAACCGCAAGCCCGGCATGATGCTGCTGATTTCGCTGGCCATCTCCGTCGCCTTTGTCTACAGCCTGGTCATGCTCTGGATCGATCCGGCCAGCGGCTTCTTCTGGGAGATGGCGCTGCTCATCGACGTGATGCTGCTGGGCCACTGGCTTGAGATGCGCAGCGTGCGCCAGGCGTCGGGCGCGCTGGGCCAACTCGCCCGACTGCTGCCCGACACGGCAGAGCGCATCCGCGCCGACGGCAGCGTCGAGCCGATTGCCGCCGCCGCGGTGCAGGTTGGCGATCTGTTGCTGGTGCGCCCGGGCGCCAGCATTCCAGCCGACAGCAAGGTCGAGGAGGGCAGTTCGGCGGTCAACGAGGCGATGATCACCGGCGAGTCGAAGCCGGTGGACAAACACAACGGTGACACCGTCATCGCCGGCACGATCAACGGCGACGGCAGTCTGCGCGTCCGCGTTACCGCCACCGGCGAAGCCACGGCGCTGGCCGGCATCATGCGGCTGGTGGCCGAGGCGCAGCAGAGCAAATCCGCCACTCAACTGCTGGCGGACCGCGCGGCCGGCTGGCTATTCTACATCGCGCTGAGCGTTGCTTCGCTCACGGCCATCGTCTGGACCGCCATCGACGGTTTCAACTGGCAGGTTGTGGAGCGGGTGGTGACGGTGCTGGTGATCGCCTGTCCCCATGCGCTGGGTCTGGCCGTGCCGCTCGTGGTGGCGATCAGCACCTCGCTGGCGGCAGGCAACGGCATCCTGGTGCGCAACCGGCTGGCGCTGGAGCAGGCGCGGCTCTTGAACACCATCGTCTTCGACAAGACCGGCACCTTGACGACCGGCGCACAGGAGGTGGTGGGGATCGCCGCGAGCCGCGGCTGGGGCGACGACGCGGCGTTGGCGCTGGCTGCCGCCGCCGAAGGCGACTCGGAGCACATGGTCGCCGCTGC
Organism: Caldilineaceae bacterium; assembly: GCA_026645635.1. GTDB lineage: Bacteria > Chloroflexota > Anaerolineae > Caldilineales > Caldilineaceae > Fredericiella. Next base: position 1,122 of record JAPKMV010000754.1, on the reverse strand, counting down.
GCTCCGCCGCGCTGCGCAGCGGCGTCAGCTTGAGCTGCCGGCGGTGAACGAATTTGTTGCGCTCAAGGGGCGCGGCGTTCAGGTTCGCCAGGGTGACCGCGCCGTCTATGTCGGCGGCCCGCGCCTGTTGGAACTGCTGAAGCTGTCCCCAGACGCAACGTTTCGCGACTTCGCCGCTGCCGCTGGGGAGAAGGGACAGAGCGCCGTTTATCTGGCGTCAGAGAACCAGATTGTCGCTGTCTTTGCCATCGCGGATGCGATCCGGCCCGAGAGCAAGGCGGCGGTCGCCGCGCTGCATGGCATGGACAAGGAGGTGGCGCTGCTGACCGGCGACAGTGAAGCCGTGGCGCGCGCCGTGGCCGCGGAGTTGGGCATCGACCGCTATTTTGCCCAGGTGCTGCCCGACCAGAAGGACGCGCGCATCGCCGAACTGCAGAGCAATGGCCGCACTGTCGCCATGGTCGGCGATGGCGTCAATGACGCGCCCGCGCTCACCCGCGCCGATGTGGGCATCGCCATCGGCGGCGGCACCGATGTGGCCATCGAGTCTGCCGGCATCATTTTGGTCAAGAGCAATCCGTTGGATGTGGTGAAGACCATCAAGCTGAGTTTTGCCACCTACCGCAAGATGGTGCAGAACTTGTGGTGGGCGACCGGCTACAACATCGTGGCGCTGCCGCTGGCCGCCGGCGTGCTGGCGCCGATCGGGATCGAATTGTCACCTGCGGTCGGCGCCGCGCTCATGGCGATCAGCACGCTGGTGGTGGCCATCAACGCGCAGACGCTGCGCCGGGTCGATCTGACCGCCTGAGAATCTGGTTGTACCGTCAGCCTGTTTTGACGCAGCGGTGCAGAGCAACGCAGAGAACACACCTGTCGAACCGCTCTGCTTTTCCTCTGCGCGCCGCTGCGTTTTCGCGTCTCTGCGTCAAACGCACCCTTGCCAACAGCTTCTCACACCCGAAGCGCGCCGCGGAAGCCCCGGGCCGCGTAGTACGAGTCCGCGCCATTGTGATAGACGAAGACGTGGTCGTAGCGGCGGTCGGCAAAGAGTGCGCCGCCGCGCCGCCGGATTGCGTCCGGCGTCTGGATCCAGCTCGAAGTCTTGGTGTCGAAATCGCC
>JAPKMV010000753.1 GCA_026645635.1 Caldilineaceae bacterium | reverse complement strand
GCGTTGAGGAAGAATTGGTCGACATGCTGCAAGCGGATGCGACGGTGCTGGCGACGGTCGGCGACCGCATCTGGCCGGTGGCCATCCGCCAGAAACCAGAATGGCCGGCGCTGACCTATGCCCGCAACGGCGGCAGCCGGGAGTATGCGCTCGATGCGAACGTGGTGCAGCAAAGTGCGTCGATCGTTCTGCGCTGTTGGGCGAAGGATTACCCGGCGGCCAGGGCGCTGGCCGATGACTGCGCGGCGGCGCTCGACCGCAACACGAGCACGGCCATTGACGTGGTGACAATCAGTGACGGTCCCGACGTGTGGCTGGAAGGCCATGATGTGTTCGGCTGCTCGCTGTTGGTGGAAATGGAGATGCATTTATGAAGGGCACAGAGTTGGGGATTTGGGTTGACGAGTTCAACTTTTCCAGTTCAACCAGCCGGATTGACCTGACCTTCGAGGTCCAGGAAGCGGAACGCACGCACCTGGACGGCCTGGCGCAGGAGTTTCTGCCCATCCTGCCCAAGTGCACGGTGGCGCAGAACGGGTACTTTGAGGGCGTGCTGCCGGATGGCTTCGAGGCGGAATTGGCGGCCAGGTTCGGCGCTGGGCAAGCCGTTGTCACGGTGTTGACGCAGAAGTCAGACGCCAACTGCGTGTGTTACGTACTGCCGGATGCGCAGAACTACAGCATGGTGTTTGGGGCGCCGGCAGCGAACCTGGTGACGCTCAACGGGCAGTGGGGCACGAGCGTTGCAGCGTTTCGTGGGTTGCGAATCTTCGATGATACGTTCGACGCGGTGGAGAGCGGCGCCAGCGTGGATTTTGGCGTTGGGTCTACGAATGGCGCCAAAGTAGCTTTTCATGTCGCCAGCGTCGTGGGAACAGGAACAGGCATCGAAATTGCAGTGCAGAGCAGCGCAGACGGCGTCACCTGGGATGATGAGAATATCTTGATTATATTTGCGCCTGGCGGAATGCAATTTGATTTAGAGAATGTGGTGGGGCGTTATCGCCGGTTGACGTGCAAAACACTGGGCGGAGCGACTTCAATCCGCTGCATGGCTGTTGTGAGTTATAGCAAATAGGAGGAATTATGGGTGTCAAGGGTCCGAAGAATTGTACGTTCACGCTCAACAGCGTCAACCTGACGGCGTATGTTGACCAGGTTGACCTGAACATGCCGGTGGCGGAACTGGAGACGACGAACCTGGACAGCAGCGCGCAGGAGTTCATTCCGGGGCTGCCGTCCTACGATGCGAGCATCACCATCACGAAGTGGGACAAGGTGGTCGATGATGTGCTGGGGCCGCTGGCGATCACGCCGGCAAAGGTGACGGCTGCCATTGCGTTCAAGGACGCCAGCGGCGACACGATCACCTACACCTGGACGAATGCCTTCGTGACCGGCTACAACATCTCCGGCGCAGCGACAGGCAAGGTGACGAGCGGACCGAAGGTGCGGCTGTCGGGCATTCCCAACCGGGCGACAAGCTGATATGGCGATCCGTGTGGAATGTTCGACGCCGGGGCTGGAAGCGAATTGGATCGAAGTGAGTGAGGTCTGGACGCGTCGCGAGCTGCAAGAATTTGCAACCGTCACGGGTGACGCGTTCTGGGCATTGTGGGCGCGCAAGGTGAGCGCCTGCTGTATCGTCGATGCGACTGGAGAGGCGCTCAGCGATCCGGCGGTAGTTCAACAGCGGCTGGACGATCTGGATATCCGGCTGCTGCGCTGGTTAAGCGCCGCGGTGTTGTCGGCGACGCAGCATCTGTTGAACCTGGGGGAAGCGAGCGCACGGCTATTGTTGAATGGCGTCGTAATGGCCGTGCCGACGAAGATGATGTAGAGGATGCGGCAACAGCGGTGGCGGATGCACGTTTGTTTGGCGTGCTCCCGCCCGTGTTGCTGGACGCCTGGTTGATGCGCCAATTTCCCAATCGGACGTTGGAGGAATTGGACAATCTTGATTTTGGCCGTCTGTGGCGCGTGTTGGCTTGTCAGGCCGTGCTCCGAGCGGAAGATGTGAGAGATTTGCAGATGCAGGGCAAGTATGAGCCGACGCCGGCAGAGTGGCGGATGATCCGGCGCAATGATCGACTGACAAGAAAGCCTTATCAGACGATTAGAAGCCCATTGCCTGAAGAATGAGCGTGGCGAACATGACGAACAGGCCGAATAGGATGGGTGCAAAAAAGCCGATGCAACCGCCAATCACGGCGTACCTGGCAGCTTTGGGGCCACACTCGTGCAAGTAAAGAGTGCCCTGTTGCTGCACGGGGCGCGACCTCTTTGTTTGCACGAGTGGGGTTCGGCGCGGGTCTTCTTCTTCTGTAAGCCAATCGGTTGTGTAATCAAGACCTTTCATGATGACTCCTGGCTTTCAGTATAGCAGCTATAGACGCACAGACAACTGATTTTTGACCGACACAAGGCAGACGATGGCAACCGCAACGAGCAACGTAACCATTCGACTTGGTGTGCAAGACGACGCCAGCGCACAATTGTCGGCGTTTCGTGGCAATCTGGCGCAGGTCGCGGTGGATGCCACCAGCTTGAGCGGCGCGTTGACAATGATGGGTGCGACGGCCCCGCAAGTGCTGGCTGTCACGAAAGCCATAGAATTGTTGGGCGCTGCCGTGGATGCCGCGCGGCTGGCGGCCAACACGCAAATGATCGAGGCGTCGTTCAACCGCCTGGCCGGGACAATCGATGTTTCCGGCGCGTCGATGCTGGCTTCGCTGCGCA
>JAPKMV010000752.1 GCA_026645635.1 Caldilineaceae bacterium | reverse complement strand
GGCTGATCATCTGCTTGGCTGCGGGGATGTGCGCCGGCGCCATGCTGAACTCATCCAGGCCGAGGCCGAGGAGCACGGGGATCGCCTCCGGCTGGCCCGCCAGCTCGCCGCACAGGCCGCACCACTTGCCGTGGGTGTGCGCGGCGCGGATGACCGTGTCGATCTGCCGCAGCACCGCAGGATGCAGCGCGTCGGCCAACTCGGCCACGCGGGGATTGGTGCGATCCGCAGCAAAGGTGTACTGCGTCAAGTCATTGGTGCCGATGCTGAAGAAGTCCACCAGCGACGCCAGTTGGTCGGCCATCTGCACCGCCGCGGGCACTTCGATCATGATGCCGGTGGGCACTTCGGCCTGGTGGGGGAGGCCGGCAGCGTGCAGTTCATTCGCTGCGGCGGTCTGCAGCGCGTAAATCTGCACCAATTCGCTGGCAGTGCTGACCATCGGGTAGAGGATGTGGACGTTGCCATAAACGGCGGCGCGCAAGAGCGCGCGAATCTGCGTCTTGAAGAATTCCGGCATGGTGAGCAAGGCGCGGACCGCCCGCCAACCGAGAAACGGGTTGTCTTCCCGGGGCAGTTGCAGGTAAGGCGCGGGCTTGTCGCCGCCGATGTCCAGTGTGCGCACGATCAACGGCCGCTTGCCCAACTGTTCGGCGACGTGGCGGTAAATGGCGAACTGCTCTTCTTCCGTGGGCGGCGTCACCCGTTCCTGGAAGAGAAATTCGGTGCGCAGCAGGCCGGCCCCCTCGGCGCCCGCGGCAAGCGCCACGGCAACATCCGCCGCAGCGCCCAGATTCGCGACCACCTCGACGCGGGCGCCGTCGCGCGTCAGGGCCGGGCGCTGCGCCTCACCCCACGCGGCGCGTCGCTCAGCATGAGCCTGCTGCTGGCGGGCGCTGTACGCGGCGGCTGTTGCCGCATCCGGCGCCACGATGACCTGCCCATGCGCGCCGTCGATGGCCAGCGTGACACCCGCGGTGACCTGTTCCAGCAGCGCCGCGCCGATGCCGACCACCGCGGGCAGACCCATGCTGCGCGCCAGGATCGCCGTGTGCGCGGTGGGGCCGCCCGCCGCCGTACAGAAGCCGACGACCTTGCTGCGGTCGAGCGTCGCCGTCTGGGAAGGCGACAGGTCATGGGCGACGATGATGGCGTTATCTGGCAGCACGACGGGCTGTTCCACCTCGCCTGAAAGAATGCGCAGCAGCCGCCGCGCCACATCCTCGATATCTGCCGAGCGCTGTTGAAAGACCGTTCCGGCCATCGTGCTGAAGCGGCCTGCCACTTCGCGGTAGACCCGCTGCACCGCCGCCCCGGCGTTCATGCTGGCATCGATGATGCAGGTGCGCACCGCCTGGAGGATGTCTTCGTCGGCCAGCAGCAGCCGGTGAGCGCGGAAGATCGTGGCCTGGTCGTCGCCCAGGGTGCGCTGGACTTCCGCCGCCAGCCTCTCCAGTTGCTGGTTGGCTTCGCCGAGCGCTGCCAGCAAGCGCGTCCATTCCGCGCCGTTGTCGCGCCCGGGCTGCTCCTCCGGCAGCGGCGCCGTGAGCAGATCGCGCGGGTGGCCGACGATCACGGCGGCGCCCAATGCAACGCCGGCCGAGGCCGCCAACCCATGCAGCACCGCGGCGCCGCGCCCGTCGATCACCGGCATGCGCGCCTGGGTGGGCGGCGTCGCCGGCGCATCGCCCACATCGTTGGCGATCAGTTCGGTCAATATCTGCACCGCCTCGGCTGCGTCCGGCCCTTCGGCGGTGATGCGAATCCGGTGGTGCTGTTCGACGCCCAACGTCAGCAACTGATTGAAGCGCGTGGCATCGGCCGGGCCGTCGCCGGTGGTGAGGTTGGTGACGGTGACTTTGGCCTGAAACCGAGCCACAGCCTGGACGAAGCGCACCGCCGGCCCGAAATGCAGCCCGACCGGATTGATCACAGTGACATCGGCGCAGAATTGCTGGGCGTTGTTCGCAGTTTCCGGCGCCATCACGGGCGCCGGCGGGGGATCGGCGCCGTTGTCCAACAAAACGGCGCGTTTGACGCGGATAGCAGCTTCGGATTCGCTGGCCACCGCGTCGAGGTCCATGCCAATCGACGCCTGCACTGCGGCTGCAATGGCGCCTTCCAAGAACGGCCCGACGCTCAACTGCACCCGCATCGCCATCGTCGGATCGAGCAGGTCAAGCGCAACCTGGGCGCTGATCACGGCGCTCCCCAGATCCATGAGCACGAGCACGCCGTCGGGATTCCATACGGCCTGGATGGCGTCGGCGATGGCCACCGGATCGGTGCCGAACGGCTGAAAGGGATTGTCGCTGCCACCCACCGCAGCGATGGCAACGCGTCCCTGAATCTGTTGTTCTGCCAGCGCCTTGACGGCTTCCGACATTTCTTTGCTGTGCGAAACAAGGACGATACTGACCATCGCGGATGCTCCCAGGTACATAAGTAGCCCGTGTGGCGGTGGCACTATTATCAATTGTTCAGGGACAATGGTCAATCCGCTTCAGAACCCTGGCCCAAAGATCACAATCAAGATCAGTGCGACCACGGCAAAGACGGCAAACTCCAGCAAGACGCGCCGGTTCAGACGCTGCTGCAGCGCCTGCTGCGCAATGCCCACCGCCAGGTAGAAACTTAGCAGCAGGAGCAGCCCGCCGGTCAGACCCGGCAGCAGCGGCCAGTAGTTGAGCGCCCATGTCGCCTCGCCCAACAGCAGGGCGACCACCGCGCCATAGATAA
>JAPKMV010000751.1 GCA_026645635.1 Caldilineaceae bacterium | reverse complement strand
ACAAATCCATGCACCAGCCTGGCCGGGCAGCACCCGGAGCCAACGGACCTATGAACCTGGAAACCATTCAAGCCTATCTGCGCAGCAACCGCATCGACGGCTGGCTGCTCTACGATTTCCGCGGCAGCAACCCAATTGCCCTGCACCTGGCCGGCCTGCAGACCAGCGGCTCGCGGCGCTGGTTTCTGTGGCTCCCCGCCCATGGCGATCCGGTCTGGCTGATCCACGCCATCGAGCGCGGCACGTTTGTCGATGTGCGCCCGGAGCTGCGCGGGGAAATGCGCACCTATGTCGGCTGGCGCCAGTTGGAGGAGATGCTGCCGGCGCTGACCCGCGGCGCGGCGCGCATCGCGCTGGAATACAGCCCGGAGAACGCCATCCCCTACGTGAGCTATGTCGATGCGGGGATGTTGGAACTGGTGCGCCGCGTCACCGCCGCGGAGCTTGTCTCCAGCGCCGACCTGGTGCAGTTGACCCAGGCCGTGCTTAACGATGCGCAGATCGCCAGCCACCGCCGCGCCGCGGCCCACTGCCTGGCCGCCAAGGACGCCGCCTTCGCCTACGTGGCGGACCGGCTGCGCAGCGGTGCGCCGGTCAACGAGTATGAGGTGCAGCAGGTGGTCGTGGCCCATCTCACCCGCGCCGGGCTGTTCTTCGACCACGACGCCATCGTCGCGGTCAACGCCAACGCTGCGCTGCCCCATTATGCGCCCACGGCCAGCGCGTACAGCCCGATTCTGCCGGGCGATATGCTGCTCATCGACCTGTGGGCCAAGGAGCGCAGCACGCCGCAGGACTGCTACGCCGACATCACCTGGGTGGGCTACTGCGGCAGCCAGCCGCCGGCCAGCGTGCAGGAGATCTTCGCCACCGTCGCCGCGGGGCGTGACGCCGCGGTCGCCTACGTGAACGAGCGGCTGGGCCAGGGCGAGACGGTCTACGGCTACGAAGTGGACGACGTCTGCCGCGGGGTGATCGCCCGCGCCGGCTACGGCGACGCGTTCATCCACCGCACCGGCCACAGCCTGGGCGTCACGACCCACTACAACGGCGTCAACATCGACAACCTGGAGACGCGCGACCGGCGCAGCCTGCTGCCCGGCGTCATGTTCACCGTCGAGCCGGGCATCTATCTGCCCGACTTCGTCTTCGACCCCAGCCTGGGGCGCGGCGGGCTGGGGCTGCGCACCGAGATCAATTGCCTGGTGCACGCAGATCACGTCGAAGTGACGACGCTGCCGCTACAAACAGAGGTCATCACACTCATGTAAATCCCTAATCTCCAATCTCCGATCTCGAGTCATGATTGGAGATTAGAGATTAGAGATTGGAGATTGACTCATGGCCACGAAGAAACACTTTTCATCACCGCCGCGGCGCGTGGCGCTCTTTGTCACCTGCATGGTGGACATGCTCTACCCGGAGGTGGGCCTGGCTGCCGTGGAGCTGCTGGAGCGCCAGGGGATCGAGGTGGTCTTCCCGGAGGAGCAGACCTGCTGCGGCCAGCCCGCGTTCAACGCCGGCTACCGTGACGAGGCCATCGTGCTGGCGCGGCGCTTTGTGGACATCTTCGAGCCGCTGGTGCGCAGCGGGCGCGTCGATGCGGTGGTCGCGCCCAGCGGGAGCTGCGTAACGATGACCACCCACTTCTACGACCTGCTCTTCGCCGACCAGGACGACACCAACTACCGGGCGCGCACCGCGACGCTGGCCGCCGCCACCTTCGAGCTGACCGAGTTTCTCGTCGATGTGCTGGGCGTCACCGATGTGGGCGCACGCTTCCCCGGCAAGGTGACCTACCATGCCTGCTGTCACCTGCTGCGCGAGCTGGGCATCGACCGCCAGCCCCACGCGCTGCTGGACGCGGTCGCCGAAGCCGAGCAGGTGCCGCTCACCGGAGCGGACGAGTGCTGCGGTTTCGGCGGTCTCTTTGCGGTCAAGAATGCCGGCATCAGCACGGCGATGGGGCAGCGCAAGAGCCGCGCCATCGCCGCCAGCGACGCCGACGTGGTGGCCCTGTGCGACGTGAGCTGCATGACCCACATCAACGGGCTGCTCTCCCGCCAGGCGCAGCGCGCCCGCGCCGTCCACATCGCGCAGTTGCTGGTCAACGAAGTCACCGTACAGCCGCGGCCGGAGGAGCCGGCGCCGAAGGCGGTCGCGCCGTCGCGGCGGTGGCAGGGGTAGAGATGGGAGATTAGGAGATTGGAGACTGGAGATTGTGAGATTAGGAGATTAGGAGATTGGATCTGCCGCACCCAATCTCTCAATCTCTTAATCTCTTAATCTCTTAATCTCTTAATCTCCAATCTCCACCGTTCACCGAGGCATTCACACATGGCAACATCCACCATCGACCTTCACCTCCCCTACGACGAGCGCGTGCGCGGGGCGCTGGGGAACCGGCATTTGCGCACGGCGCTGGAGCGATCCACCGGGCGCATGGCCGGGCAGCGCAGCGCGGCCATGTCCGCCGTCGACGGGCAGACGCTGCGCAGCCAGGTGCGCCAGATGAAGGAGCATGTGCTGCGCCACTGGCCGGAACTGCTGGAGCAGCTCGAAGAAAACCTGACGGCCAACGGCGCGCAGGTGCACTGGGCGCAGGAGGCCGGCGACGTCAACCGCCTCGTCGTGGAGATCGCCCGCCGCGCCAACGTGCAGAAGGTGGTCAAGGTGAAGTCCATGGTCACCGAGGAGGCGCATCTCAACGATGCGCTGGGCCGCGCGGGGATGCAGGTGGT
>JAPKMV010000750.1 GCA_026645635.1 Caldilineaceae bacterium | reverse complement strand
TTCCCTACAAGACGGCGCTCGGTCGCTATGAGGGCGCCACCGGCGTGCAGGTCGGCGCCATGCCGCCCGCCGACGGTGAACGCTCTGGCTGGTATCAGGACAGCGTCGTGGTCGGCGCGGACGGTTCGGTTTACGGTGTGTGGGACGACGACATCGTGCGCTTCGACCGCAGCGGCGCGCTCACCCTGCGCATCGCCGACGCCATCGTGGCCGCGGTGGGTGGGGTCGAAACGACGACGAAGCTGGCGGTGGATGGGCTGGGGAACATCTACGCGCTGGGTGTGTCGCAGGATGTGGTGGTGAAGTATGACGCCAACGGCGCGTTTGTCGACCGCATCGCCGTGGCCAACCGCGGTGCGGAGGATGAACCGGCGAAGCTGCGCGCGGCGATGGCGCTTGCCGTCGACAGCCGCGGGCGGCTCTACGTGGCCGACATCTTCGGCATCAAGGTCTATGACGGCGACGGGCAGTATCTGGAGACGATGGCCACGCCGGGTGTGGCCTTTGGGCTGGCCATCGACGACAACGACATCCTGTATGTGGCGGCGCGCACCGAGGTGCTGCGCTACCAGTTGCAGTGAAAGAAATCGGAGAGGCGAGGGGCGAGGGGCGAAATGCTCCTGCCCTTCTGTAGGCAAGACAGAGGGTGAAACGACCAATGCGCAAGTACTACGACATCCATTTGAACGACCTGGCGGTGACGCCGCGCGAACTGCACGGGGAAGAGATCGTCAAGGCCGGGCGCTATCTGATCTCCAAGATGCTCGTGGAGATGGGCGCGGCTCGCGTCGACCCGCTGGCGCCGGAAAATCCGCTGATCTTCTCTGCGGGGCCGTTTGCGGGGTCAGCCTTCTCCAACGCCAACCGCACCAGCGTCGGCTGCAAAAGCCCGCTGACGGGAGGCATCAAAGAGGCGAACGGCGGCGGCACCTTCAGCTATGGGCTGGGGCAGCTTGGCATCGCCGGTTTCACGCTCTTCGGCGCCGCGCCGGCATGGACGGTGATTCACTTCACCCGCGGCGGCGAGATTCATTTCGACGACGCGACGCCCTACCTGGGCAAGGGCAACTATGAAGCCGCAGAACTGCTTCACGCCCGCTACGGCAAGAAGGTGACGCTGGCGCTCTGTGGGCCGGTGGGCGAATACCAGGGCCTGCTGGCGGGCATCGCCTTCAGCGACAAGGACAGCCGCCCGTCCCGGTTGGCCGCGCGGGGCGGCGTCGGCGCCGTGATGGGGAGTAAACGGGTCAAGGCCATCGTCGTGGACCTGGATCGCGTGCCTCAGTTCCACGACACAAAGAAGGTGAACAGCAGCATCAAGGACTATGCACGGCTGCTGCAGTCCGATTCGATTGTCGTGAATTTTTACAACAAGGTGGGCACGATGGGCATGGCCGACGTGCAGAACTTTATGGGCGGCCTGCCGGTGCGCAACTTTTCCGCCGGGCGGCTGGCCGACGTCGCCGCGGGTGAGGTCTTCAAGATGGGCGGCGACTACATCGGCGAACTGAACACGAGCCGCGGCGGCCAGCAGACGCACCCTTGTATGCCCGGCTGCGTGATTCAGTGCAGCAATGTCTATCACGACGCCGAGGGCAAGGAGGTCGTCTCGCCGGTGGAGTACGAGACGCTGGGGCTGCTGGGCACCAACTGCGGCATCAGCGACCCGGACGACCTGGCCGCGCTCAACGCCATCGCCAACGACCTGGGCGTGGACACGATCGAACTGGGCGGCACGCTGGGCGTGTTGATGGAGGCCGGCGTGGGCGAATTCGGCGACGTGCAGTGGATGGGGCAGGCGCTGGGCGAGATTCGCCTGGGCACCGCGCAGGGCCGCCTGTGGGCGCAGGGGACGGCCCGCGCCGGGGAACACTACGGCGTCAAGCGCATCCCCGTGATCAAGAAGCAGGCGATCAGCGCGTATGATCCGCGGGTGGTCGAGGCGACGGGGATCACGATGATGGTGACGGCCCAGGGTGCGGATCACACCGCGGGCAACCTGCCGCGGCTCAAGACCCGGGAGATGGATCTGGAGACGCTCATGGATCTCAGCCTCAAGCAGCAGGTCAAGGTGGCGGCCAACGATTCGCTGGGGCTGTGCGTCTTCGGCCAGAGCGTGACCAACACGAACCTCGACTTCCTGACCGACGCTATCAACGCCGCGCATGGCACGACGTTGACGCCGGCCTTTTTCGAGGAGTTGGGCGCGGCGACCCTGCGCTATGAGGTTGAGTTCAACCGGCAGGCCGGCTTCACCGCCGCGGACGACGACTTGCCGGAGTTCTTCTACCAGGAGCCGCTGCCGCCGACGGATCACGTGGCGCGCTTCCGCGGCGATCAGGTGCATCAAATCTTCGCGCCGTTGGCGAGCTGAGAGTTTGGTTGTAAAGCCACCCACTTCAACGCGGAGGCGCAGAGATGCGGAGAAACGCAGAGAAACAGCCGCAGAATCGCACCGAGTTGTAACTACTCAGGCATCATCCGCAGATTACGCAGATGCACCAGCAGTTAATCTGTGAAATCTGCGCAATCTGTCGATCATCTTATCTCTGAGGCTTGGTAGTTTTACACCGAGTTTTTCTCTGCGAACCTCTGCGCCGCTGCGTCTCTGCGTCAAAGGGATCTTTACAAACAGTTTCTCAAGCCACCTGGTTTGACGCAGAGACGCGGAGAGGCGGAGACACGCAGAGAGAATTGAGAGAAAGCGCAGCAGTCGCTGGGCAGGAGAGCGTAATGCAGGA
>JAPKMV010000074.1 GCA_026645635.1 Caldilineaceae bacterium | reverse complement strand
GCGCGGCGCGTACCTGAGAAACTCACCAAGACGAAGCTCTTCCCACTCCGTCCCCACAAACTCCGGAAAGCGCACCGCCCCCGTGAGCAGGCGCTGCATCAGCCCTTGCTTGCGCCGCTGCAGCGCGGCGATGAGCTGCTCCACCCGCCCGATGGCCGCATCCCACGTGCCCAGGATTTCGGCGATCTTGCGTTGTTCGGGGAAGGGTGGGAACGGTATTTTGATTGAAAGGAATGCACTTTGCGAGATGTTCTTCATGCTCCCGCTTGTGCCAGTTGCTCGATCAGCGATGCGTGCTCTGGTATTTGCTGCGCTCAAAACGTAACTCAACCACAGGGCATCGCATTCCTCTGTTGTCTGAATTCGCCATAGCTTGTCAGAAAGAAACAGGTCGGGGTAATCGTTCTCAACGTACGCACTAGCTCCTACAAGCTCATATGTGTTAGCCCGACTTACCAGGAGCGTGCCTTTCAGCGGAATTACAGTCAGGCGCTCAATTTGTGTTGGAATTGTGACAGCTTTATGTGCTTGGGGCATAAAACGGCCATAGCTAACCGCACTGACTTTGAGAACGCCAATTTCGCCGTTCGTAATCATCCGCTCTTCGCTAAGAACGCTTGCCCCAGCATCAAGGCGAAGTACAGTATCCCTGATCTCTATCTCTCTCCAGTGTTCAGGAATCAAGTTCCAGCTCCCGAATATAGGAAGTCATCTTGGCTTCAAGCCCATCAAGTTCTTCGCGCAGTTGCCGAATCTCATTGTCGACCGCCGCCAAATCCACCACTTCCTCTTCCTCAAACGTATCCACATAGCGCGGGATGTTCAGGTTGAAATCGTTCTCGGCAATCTCCGCCCGCGTCGCCACGTAGGCGTACCTCTCCACGGGCTGCCGGGCGCGGTAGGTCGCCGCAATCTTCGCCCGGTCCTCGGCACGCAGCTTGTTCTGGTTGGCGCCGCTGGCATAGTCGCGGCTGGCGTCGATGAAGAGCACGCGGTCGTCGGGCCGGCTGCGCTTGAAGAGCAGGATGGCGGCGGGGATGCCCGTGCCGTAAAAGAGATTCTCCGGCAGGCCGATCACCGCGTCGAGCAGGTTCTCTTCGATCAACTGCTGGCGGATGCGTCCCTCGCTGCCGCCGCGGAAGAGCACGCCATGCGGCACAATGACGCCGACGCGGCCGTTCTGCGTGGGGTCGAGCAAGGTCGTCTCGATCATGTGCGAGATAAAGGCGTAGTCGCCCTTGCCGGCCGGCGGCACGCCGCGCTCGAAACGCCGGAAGGGGTCGGCGGCCGCGTTCTCCGCGCCCCACTTGTCCAGCGAGAAGGGCGGGTTGGCCACCACTACGTTGAAGCGCATGAGCGTCTGACTGTCGGTGAGCAGCCGCGGCTCGCGCAGCGTGTCCGCCCACTTCACGTTGTCCACGGTGACGTTGATGCCGTGCAGAAACATGTTCATCATGCACAGCGCCCACGTCGCACCGTTGGCTTCCTGGAGGTAGAGCGCGTAGTTGGCCGCGGGCGATGACCTTCCCTGAAGCTCCGAGCTTCCGGGAAGGTTGCGCATAAGCTGCTGCACGCATTTGATCGCCAGCGAGCCGGAGCCGGCCGCCGGGTCGCAGATGCGCTCGCCCGGCTGCGGGTCGAGCAGCTCCGCCAGCAGCAGCGAGACGCCGGCCGGCGTGTAGAACTCGCCCGCCTTCTTGCCCGCATCGCTGGCAAAGCGCTCGATCAGATATTCGTAGGCGTCGCCGATGATGTCCAGGTCGCCCACGCGGGAGGGGCGCAGGTCGAGCCGCGGGTCGTGAAAGTCTTGCAGCAGGTGCTTGAGCCGTTCGTTGCGCTGCGCCGTGCGGCCCAGCGCGGCCTCGCTGTTGAAGTCGATGTTGCGAAAGACGCCGTCGAGCTTCTCCTTGTTGGCGTCTTCGATGGCTTCCAACGCCACGTTGATCAGCTCGCCCAGGTTGGGGGCGTTGCGCTGCTCGTAGAGCGCGTAGTAGTCGGCCCCTTCGGGCAGCACAAAGCGCTCATACTGCAACTGGCGGCGGATGCGCCGGTCGTCGTCGCCGTACTTCGCCTGCAACTGCGCGTAATGCTCGCGCCACACATCGCTGATGTACTTGAGAAAGAGCATCACCAGGATGTAGTTCTTGTACTCCGACGGGTCGATGGCGCCGCGGAAGGTGTCGCACGCCTTCCAGAGGATGGCGTTGATCTCGGCGGGATCAATTTTGGTGGTCGTATTGCTCATCGCATCGTGCGCCAGCAGTCTGTGTAAGTTGCTCTACTTCACCGCAGCGCCAGCGCCGTCACCACGCCGCTCTCCATCAGCGTCGTCCAGAGCGAGGGGAACACGCCCAGCAGGATCGTGAAGGCCAGCGCCACGCCGATGCCCACGTTGAGCGGCCAGTTGCTCTTGACTTCGCTCACGGTCTCGGCGTCGGGGGCGTTGAAGTACATCACCACGGTGACGCGCAGATAGTAGTAGGCGCCGATGGCGCTGTTGAGCATGGCGATGGCCGCCAGCCACGACATGCCGCCCTGCACCGCCGCGGCGAAGACGAAGAACTTGGCGAAGAAGCCGGCGAAGGGCGGCACGCCGGCCAGGCTGAACATGAAGATCGCCATGACCGCAGCCAGCAGCGGCTTACGCTGTCCGAGGCCGCGCAGCCGGGCGCCGTCGGCATCCATTTCGCCCTGCTTCTCCAGCAGCGTGACCACGGCGAAGGCGCCGATGTTCATGAAGGCGTAGCTGAGCAGGTAAAAGAGCGACGCCTCGACGCCCGCGATGCTGCCTGCGGCCAGACCCACCAGGATGTAGCCGGCGTGGGAGATGCTGGAGTAGGCGAGCAGCCGCTTCAAACTGCTCTGGCGCAGCGCGGCCAGATTGCCCAGGGTCATTGTCAGCACCGCCAGGGTCGCCAGCGCCGGCCCCCAGACCGCCTGCTGGCTGGGCAGAGCGACGAGAAAGACCCGGTAGAACGCGGCAAAGGCAGCGGCCTTGGTTGCCGCACTCATGAACGC
Organism: Caldilineaceae bacterium; assembly: GCA_026645635.1. Taxonomy (GTDB): domain Bacteria; phylum Chloroflexota; class Anaerolineae; order Caldilineales; family Caldilineaceae; genus Fredericiella. The sequence goes on along the minus strand of JAPKMV010000074.1, from coordinate 7,159 downwards.
AGTCACCGGCGTGGGCGCGCCCTGGTAGACATCCGGCGTCCACATGTGGAAGGGCACCAGGCTGACCTTGAAGCCAAAGCCCACGATGAGCAGGGCGATGCCAGGGTAGATGAACGTAAGATCGGTGGCGGGGTTGGTCGCCATGGCGGCGATCTGCTCGAACTGGGTTGCGCCGGTGGCGCCGTAGACCAGCGCCGCGCCGTAGACGAAGAAGCCGCTGGCAAAGGCGCCGAGCAGGAAATACTTCATGGCCGCTTCGCTGCTCATGGCGTCACTGCGGCGCAGCCCGGCCAGAATGTAGAGGCCCAGGGAGAAGGTTTCCAGCGCCAGGAAGACCACGATCAGATCGGTGGCCGCGCCCATCATCATCATGCCCGCGCTGATGAGCAGGATCAGCGCGTAGTACTCGCCCACCTGGGCGTTGACCCGCGGGATGTAGCGCGCGCTGACCAGGATCGACAGACCGGCCGCAACGAGCACGACAAAGGCGATGCCCAGTGAGTAGCGGTCAAGGATGGCCATGCCCTGGAAGGTGGTGACGGGCTGACCCAGCAGCCAGACGCAGACCCCGGCGGTGACGAGCACGCCCAGCAGCGCCACCCAGGGCGTGGCGGCGCGCACCGGCTGGGTGCGCGTCCCGCGGGCGAAGACATCCACGGCCATCACCAGCAGAGCAAAAATGACCATACTGGCGGCCGGCGCCAGGGCCACGATATTGAGTTCGAGCGATGCATTATTCATGAGTTCTCACGCCCCACTGTGCCCGGATTAGTGTCCACCTTTGTCGGCTGACTGTGACGAGCCGCCTGTGAAGGTTGCATCGTCGGCTGCCGCGTCGCTGGCGTGCGGCGCCACGATGGCCGGCGTCGCGCCCACCATCGCCTCGACCGACGGGTTGATCTTGTCAAAGAAATAGTTCGGGAAGAGGCCGATGAAGAAGAAGAGCAGCACGAGCGGCAGCACCATCGCCACTTCTTTGAAGTTCATATCTTTCAGATGGGCCTTGTCGTTCTCAGGCTTGGTGATTTCGCCCTGCGCCATCTTGCGGTAGGCGGTGAGCAGATACCAGGCCGCCAGGATCACGCCGACAGCCGCGAGCACGGCGAAGATCGGCATGTAGTTGTACGCGCCCAGCATGATCGTGAATTCGCCGACAAAGCCGTTGAGACCGGGCAGGCCGGCGCTGCTCATCGCAACGACGAGGAAGAAGCCGCAGTAGACGGGGATGCTGTGCCACAGCCCGCCGAAGTCATCCAACATGCGTGTGTGGCGGCGCTCGTAGAGCAGACCCACCATGAGGAAGAGGGCGCCGGTGCTCAGGCCGTGATTGACCATCTGCAGGACGGCGCCGCTGATGCCCACGGCGTTCATCGCCACCAGGCCCAGCATGACGTAGCCCAGGTGCGCCACCGAACTGTAGGCGACCAGGGACTTGACGTCCTTCTGCATCACGGCCACCAGCGCGCCGTAGAGGATGCCGATCACGGCCAGCGTCGCCACCACCGGGCCGAGCTGCGCCGCGGCGTCCGGGAAGATCGGCATGGCCAGGCGCAGATAGCCGTAGGTGCCCATCTTCAGCAGCACGCCGGCCAGGATGATCGAGCCGGCGGTGGGCGCCTGCACGTGCGCGTCGGGCAGCCAGGTGTGGAAGGGGAATAGCGGCGTCTTGACGGCAAAGGCCAGGGCGAAGGCGATGAAGCCCCACATCTGAATCGTCTGCGGCAGCTGCGCGCCTTGCAGCGCGACGATGTCGAAGGTGCCGGCGCTAAAGTAGACCAGCAGGATGGCGACCACCATCAGCGCGGAGGCGGCAAAGGTGTAGACAAAGAACTTGACCGCGGCGTAGACCCGGTTCTGCCCGCCCCACTGCCCGATGAGGAAATACATCGGAATCAGGCTCGCCTCGAAGAAGACGAAGAAGAGCACCAAATCGAGCGCCAGAAAGACGCCGATCATTGCCGTTTCGAGCAACAGCATCAACGCCAGATACGGCCCGATGCGGTCATGCACGAAGAGGTTGCTGAAGTAGATGGCGATGGGCATGAGCAGCGTGGTGAGCAGCACGAGGAAGAGGCTGATGCCGTCGACGCCCAGGGCATAGCGGATGCTCAACGGCGCAAACCAGCTCACATCTTCGACGAACTGCATCTCCGCCATGCCGTCCTGCCAGTTGAGCAGCAGCGCCAGACTGACCACAAAAGTGACCAGGCTCACGCCAAAGGCCAGCCACTTCTTGGCGCTGTCGCCGGGGACGACCAGCACCAGCAGCGCGCCGAGCAGCGGCAGGAAGGTAATGATTGAAAGCAGATATGGTATCGATAAAGCCATAAGGCAAGTCCCCGCAAATTGACCGCAGATTATGTCATGATAGACCGCGGATTAGGCGGATGGGACGGATTTTCGCGGATTTGTTCCACTTGTATTGATCCGCGGAAATCCGCCCAATCCGTCAAATCCGCGGTCTATCCTCTATCCCGCAAAAATAAAGTAGATCAACACGACGACCACGCCCAGGAAAATGCTGAAAGCGTAGGTGGGAATCGCGCCGTTTTGCAGCTTGCGCACCGCCTCGCCGGCGTCCACCGTCACATCGCCCACCGCGTTCACCGCGCCGTCGATCACCTTCGGGTCGAAGACGCGAGCGAACCAACCGGCGACCGCCGCCAGCGGGCGGACGATCACGGCGTCGTAGACGCGATCCACATACCATTTGTTATCGAGCGCAGGCTGGAGCCAGGCGAACCAACTGGCGAGGGTGAGTGTCCAGTGCTCGCCGCGGATGTAGCGCGCCCAGGCATAGAGCAGGCCAAACAAGCTGACAATCGTGCTGATGGTCACCACAACCAGTTCCAGGAACAGGCCGACATGTTCCTGATGCCCCGTAGACGCCGAGAGGAATTCTTCCATGGCCAGGGCAAAGGGGGTGTTGAACCAGCCAATGGTGATCGAGAAGAAGGCCAAAATCCACAGCGGCCCCACCATGATCAGCTTATTCTCGTGCGCATGTTCGTAGACATGCATGTCGCGCGGCTTGCCATTGAAGGTAAGAAAGACGGCGCGGAAACTGTAGATGGCAGTGAGCAGGGCTGTCACCACGCCCACACTGTAGATGAGAAAGGCGCCGTCGGCGGCGATCCCGGCCAGCACCGCATCCTTCGCCCAGAAGCCGCTCAGTAACGGAATGCCGCCCAGCGCCATCGCGCCGATCAAGAACGTGATGTAGGTCTGCGGCATCTTGTGGCGTAGCCCGCCCAGGCGGCGCACGTCGATCACGCCGTCGGTGGCATGCATGACGCTGCCCGCGCCCAGGAAGAGCAGGGCCTTGAAGAAAGCGTGGGCGACCAGGATGAAGATCGCCGAGCCGGGGGCGCCTACGGCAGCCGCGGCCACCATGTAGCCCAGTTGCGAAATGGTCGAGTAGGCCAGGATCTTCTTGAGATCGACCTGGACGATAGCCAGCGTTGCGGCAAAGAAGGCAGTCAGGATGCCGATCCACCCGACCGTCTGCGCCACAATCGGCGTCAGGTCCCACAGATGGCCGGTGCGCACGATCAGGTAGACGCCGGCCGTCACCATCGTCGCGGCATGGATAAGGGCCGAGACCGGCGTCGGGCCGGCCATCGCTTCCGGCAGCCAGACATAGAGCGGGAACTGGGCGCTCTTGCCACTGACAGCAAAGAGCAGCAGCAGGGTGATGAAAACGAGGGTTGTGGTAGGCAGCAGGGCCGCCGTCTCCTCAACGACAGCATAGGTGAGTGACCCGACACTGCTCCAGATGATGAACATCGCCAGCAGGTAGGCGGCGTCGCCGATGCGGTTGACCAGGAAGGCTTTCTTGCCGGCGTCGGCGTACCAGCCATACTGATCGTCACGCTTGGCGAACCAGAAGCCGATCAGCAGATAGGAGGCGAGGCCGACGCCTTCCCAACCGACAAAGGTGCCGAGGAAGTTGTTGCTCATCACCAGGATGAGCATGGCCAGGATGAAAAAGTTCAGGTAAAAGAAGAAGCGCTGGTAGCGCGGCTCATGGTCCATGTAGCCAATCGAATAGATGTGGATCAGGCCGCCCACACCGGTGACCACGATTGCCATCATGATGCTCAATGGGTCGATCAACACCGCCGCCGGCACGGAAAAGTTGGCAATGGTCATCCACTCCCAGTAGGTGATGGTGATGCTGCGCGCTTCTTCCGGCAAGGCATACAGGCTGGCGAAGAGCGCCAGGGCGACCCCGAATGCACTCAGCACCGCCAGCGACGCGATCCAGCCCACGATCTTCTGGGAGAGCCACGGCCCCAGGAAGAGGATGATCAGCGCACCGAGCGCCGGAAAAGCGAAGAGTAACCACGCGTAATCAAACATTAGATCTCTCCGGCGAAATACACATAGACCGCGGATTTGGCGGATGAGGCGGATGCCAGCGGATTTTTGGCTTTATCAGCGAAAATCCGCTTAATCCGCCAAATCCGCGGTCTATTTGAATTTACCATTTCATCACGTTGACATCGTCGATGTTGGTCGACTTGGAATGGTGCGTATGGGCGATCAGGATGGCGAGGCCGACGGCCACCTCGGCGGCAGCCACGGCCATGACGATAAAGACAAAGGCCTGCCCGTTCAGATTGTCCCACTGGCGCGAGAAGGCGATGAGCGTCAGGTTGACGCTGTTGAGCATCATCTCCACGCACATGAAGATGATCAGCGCGTTGCGCCGCGACAGCACGCCCACTGCGCCGATGGTGAAGATCATCGCACTCAGGATGAGGTAGTAGTTGGTTGGAACCATTATTTCTTCCTCCAGATTTCCAATCTCCAATCTCTTAATCTCTTAATCTCATATTCTCTGAGATTGCGAGATTAGAGATTAAGAGATTGGAGATTTTTCGTCTTTCGGTTTCCGCGCCAGCAGCAGCGCGCCCAGCAGCGCCACCAGCAGCAGCACCGACGCCAACTCCACCAGCAGGATATTCTGCGTGTAAAGGAACATGCCCAACACAATGGGCACGCCCCCTTCGTTGGCGGGCACGGCCACGGGCTTGATTGGCGTCTGCATGATGGCGTAGGTCATGCTCGACAGCAGCACCAGGCCGAGCGCCAGCCCGGCATAGGGCACCCAGGTGCGATAGGCGGCGCGCGTCTCTATTTCCTGCGACCCGATCAGCATGATCACAAAGAGGATCAAGATCACGATCCCGCCGGCATAGATGATGATCTGCGCCGCGCCCAGGAACTGCGCGTCCAGCGTGATGTAGAGCACCGCCAGCGTGGCAAAGTGGGTGAGCAGGAAGAGCGCGCTGTGCACCGCAACGCGGGACATCACCACGCCCACCGCCGCGCCCACGCTCAGCGCGCCCACCAGAATGAAGAAGATCGTTGCAAAGTCCATAAGCGGCTCACCGATCAAAACTACAACGGATAAAGAAAGGAACGGATACTGCCATCCCCCTCAGCCATCAACAATTAACAATGGACAATTGACAATTGACAATTGTCAATTCTTCACTCCGGCCGAATCACCACATTTGGCTCGCCGGGATTGAGCAGCACCTCTTTGGTCAGGATGAAATCGCGGCGGTTGTAGTCGGCCATGGCAAACTCGTGGCCGAGTACGATCGCCTCGGTCGGGCACGCCTCCTCGCAGTCGCCGCAGAAGATGCAGCGCAGCAGGTTGACCTCGTAGACCTTGGCGTAGCGTTCGCCCGGCGACGTCGGGTGCGCCGGGTCGTTCTCCGCCGCCTCCACGTAGATCGCGCCGGTAGGGCAGGCCGCTTCGCAGAGCATACAGCCGATGCAGCGCTCCATGCCGTTCTCGTAGCGGCGCAGCTCGTGCTTGCCGCGGAAGCGCGGGTAGAGCGGCACCGCCTCCTTGGGGTACTCGGTCGTCACCGGCTTCTCGCCGAGCGCGCGCAGCGTCACGCCCATCGCCTTGCCGATCTCAGTTGCACCCTTGAAAAAGTCACGTATCGCCATGCAATTTCATCCTCGCAAAAATACCAATAGACCGCGGATTTGGCGGATTAGACGGATTCAAGCGGATTGAAAACTCTGCGAAAATCCGCCTGATCCGTCACATCCGCGGTCTATCCTTGCTCGTCACTTAAAGAACACCGTCAGCAGCGCGGTGATGATCATGTACCCCAGGCTGATCGGCAGCAGCGTGCGCCAGGCAAAGCCCATCAACTGGTCGTAGCGCGGGCGGCCCAGGCTGGCGCGCACCCAGATGAACAGGAAGAGCAGCACGATGACCTTGCCGGCCAGGATGAACGGCCCCAGGATCGGCAAAATATCGCTGCCGATGCCGAAGGGCAGCGCATAGCCGCCGAAAAAGAGCGTCGCCATGATTGCGCTGGTGGTGATCATGCTGATGTACTCGGCCATGAAAAAGAGCGCAAACTTGATGCCGCCGTACTCGGTCTGGAAACCGGCCACCAGTTCGTTTTCCGTCTCCGGCAGGTCGAAGGGGCTGCGGTTCGTCTCGGCCAGGATGCAGATGAAGAAGAGCGGGAACATGATCCAGAGCCAGAGCCACTCCCACCACGCCCGCGGCGCCTCCACCAGGTTGACCAGGCTGAAATCGCCGGCCAGCAGCAGGATGCTCACCAGGAACAGGCCCAGGGGAATCTCGTAGGAGATCATCTGCGCCGAGGAGCGCAGCGCGCCCAGCAGCGAATAGTTGTTGTTGCTGCTCCACCCGGCCAGGATCACGCCGTAACTCTCCACACCGGCGATGGCCAGAATCCAGAGAAAGCCAATGGGCACGTCGGCCACCGCGGGGAAGTCCTTGCCCAGCGGGATGACTGCCCAGATCAGCAGCGCGGGGGCCAGCGCCAGCGCCGGCGCGAGCAGATAGACCACCTTGTCCACGTGCCCCGGGATGATCTCTTCCTTGAAGACCGCCTTGACCGCATCGGCGATGGGCTGCAAGAGGCCCTTGGGGCCGGCGCGGTTCGGGCCGTAGCGCACATGGAAGCGCGCCAGCAGCTTGCGCTCGTACCAGGTGAGATACGCAAAGCCGGTCAGCAGCACCACGATGATCACCACCGAGCGGATGATAGGGATGACGAGCAGGTTCAACCAATCCATAAGTGCACCTGGCGTTTGGTGGAGATTGGAGATTGGAGATTGGAGATTGGAGATTAGGAGATTGAGCGATTGAGAG
>JAPKMV010000749.1 GCA_026645635.1 Caldilineaceae bacterium | reverse complement strand
TGACCAGGTACTGGCTGGTGACGCCGAAGCGCCCCGACGCCACCTGCTTGATTGCACTGTTCTTGGAATCGCCCCGTTCGTTCGTCCAGGTGTAGCGCTCCGGGTCCTCGCCGCCTTCGCCCGTGTTGCTCTTGCCGCCGATGCGGTTCATGGCGATGGCCATCGTTTCGTGCGCTTCCTGGCTGATCGAGCCGTAGCTCATGGCGCCGGTCTTGAAGCGTTTGACAATTTCGCTGACCGGCTCCACCTCTTCCAGCGGAATTGGCTGGTCGGCCAGGCGCAGTTCGAGCAGCCCGCGCAGCGTGCCGAAGTCCATCTCCTGCTGGTTGACCAGCCCGGAATACTCCTTGAAGGTCTTGAAACCGCGCTGCCAGACTTCGTCGCCGCGGGTGCGCACGGCAGCTTGCAGCTTGTGGATCGTGATCGGCGTGAAGAGGTGGCGTTCGCCGTCCGCACGCCACTGGTAGTCGCCGCCGGTGACCAGCACGCCGGGCGCGTCGTCGCGCTCCGGGTAGGCGCGCAGATGGCGCCGTTTCACTTCGTGGTAGATTTCGCGCAGCGTGATGCCGCCGATGCGCGTCGGCGTCCAGGTGAAATACTTGTCCACCAACGCCTGGCTCAGCCCCAGCGCCTCGAAAATCTGCGCGCCGCAGTAGCTCTGCAAGGTGCTGATGCCCATCTTCGAGCAGACCTTGATCACGCCTTTCATGCTGGCCTTGATGTAGTTGGCCTTGGCCTTTTCGTAGACGATGTCGGTCACCAGCCCCTGGTCGATCATGTCGTAGATCGTCTCGTAGGCCATGTAGGGGTTGACGGCGGTGGCGCCGTAGCCGATGAGCAGGGCGAAGTGATGCACCTCGCGCGGCTCGCCCGACTCCACGACCAGCGCACACTGGGTGCGCGTCTCGCGGCGGATCAGGTGGTGATGCAGACCGGCGGTGGCCAGCAACGCGGGGATCGGCGCCATCTCCCGGCTGACGCCGCGGTCGGAGAGAATGAAAATGTTGACGCCCTGTTCGATGGCCTCGTCGGCCAGCATGAAGAGATACTCCAGCGCCTTCTCCAACCCTTCCGGTCCGGAGCGCACCGGAAAGAGCATGGGCAGTTTCTGCGCCTTGAAACCCGGCTCCTTGACCCGCGCCAGCTTGGCCAGTTGTTCGTTGGTCAGGATTGGGTTCTTGAGGCGGATCTGGTGGCAGTTCTCTGGCACGGTCTCCAGCACATTGCCTTCGGTGCCCAGCATCACGTCCGTGGCGGTGACCAGTTCCTCGCGGATCGCGTCCAGCGGTGGGTTGGTCACCTGGGCAAAGAGTTGGCGGAAATAGGTGTAGAGCAGTTGCGGGCGGTCCGACAGCAGCGCGATCGGCGCATCGTCGCCCATGCTGCCCAACGCCTCGACGCCATTCTTCGCCATCGGTGCGAGGAGCGTGCGCTGCGTCTCGAAGGTATAGCCGAAGATGTGCTGGCGATGCAGCACGCTGCCATGCTGGTCAGCCTGATAGAGATCGGGCGGCGAGGGCAGGTTGTCCAGTTCGACCAAATTTTTGTCCAGCCATTCCTGGTAAGGGTAGGCGGCGGCCATCGTGTTCTTGATCTCGTCGTCGCTGATGATGCGACCCTGCGCCGTGTCCACCAGGAACATGCGCCCCGGCTGCAGGCGCGACTTGTGGGCGACATTCTCCGGCGGGATCTGGTCGTCGAGCACGCCGACCTCGGAGGCCATCACCACCACATCATCCTTGGTCACATAGTAGCGCGACGGGCGCAGGCCGTTGCGGTCGAGCACCGCACCCACCACCGTGCCGTCGGTGAAGGCGATGGAGGCTGGGCCATCCCACGGCTCCATCAGCGTGGCGTGGTATTCGTAGAAGGCGCGCAGGTCGGGCGCCATGCTCTCGTGGTTGCTCCACGGTTCCGGGATCATCATCATCGCTACGTGGTGGAGCGGGCGCCCGGCCAGGTGCAGGAACTCCAGCGCGTTGTCGAATTGGGCGCTGTCGGAGCCGTCGGGGTCGACGATCTGCTGCTTGAACTTCTCCAGGTCAGGCCCAAAGAGTTCGGACTGGAGCACGGATTGGCGCGCATACATCCAGTTCACGTTGCCGCGGATGGTGTTGATCTCGCCGTTGTGGATCAGATAGCGATAAGGGTGGGCGCGCTCCCACGACGGGAACGTATTCGTGCTGAAGCGCGAATGCACCACAGCAATCGCGGCCTCCATGTCCGGTGCGAGCAGATCCGGGTAATAGGCGTCCACCTGATCGGCCAGCAGCATGCCCTTGTAGACCACCGTGCGGCTGGAGAGGCTGGCGATGTAGAACGACTTGCCGTTCTCGTAGCCGTTGTAGCGGATCGCCCGTTCTGCGCGTTTGCGGATCACGTAGAGCTTGCGCTCGAAGGCCAGCGCGTCGCTGCCATACAAGGCGTCGGCGTTGCGGCCAATGAAAATCTGGCGCACGAACGGTTCGCCGGCGATGGCGGTGGCGCCCAGCGAGCTGTTGTCGGTGGGCACGTCGCGCCAGCCCAGCACCGTCTGCCCCTCCTCCAGGACAATCTGCTCAAATTTCGCCTCGAAGATGTGGCGCAGTTCGGCGTCTTTGGGCAGAAAGACCATGCCCACGCCATACTCGCCCAGGGCCGGCAGCGCACAACCACACTCCGCAGCCACGCGGCGGAAGAACTTGTCGGGCATCTGCATGTTGATGCCGGCGCCGTCGCCGGTGTTGGGTTCACAGCCGCAGGCGCCG
>JAPKMV010000748.1 GCA_026645635.1 Caldilineaceae bacterium | reverse complement strand
GAGGCGCAGCGATGCAGAGACAGCGCAGAGAAAACACGCTGAGACTTCTTTGCTTTTCCTCTGCGTCTCTGCGTCAAAGCAGTTGACTTTTCAAGCGGTTTCTGAGAGTCCGGCGCCGGTCAATGGGTCAGGAGGATCGCGTCCGCCGTTTCAGGCGACAATCGGGCCAGTTTGGCCAGGCACGCCTTGCAATAGCGGGGGTTGATCAGTTGGAAATCCAATCGTTCTCTTGGCGGGGCTGGGCGACCGCACAAATACTGTCCCGAGTCATTGCGCACCAGGTGCTGAATCCTGGCGACGCGGTGGGTGCGCCAGTCAATTACTCCAAGCCAGAGAGGTCTTCGTCCCGCATATTCGGTTTGCCTGGCGCCGGGGCGGCGCCGCACCCAGCGGTTGCAGTCCGGGTCGTATTGGTACTGGGGCATGGTTACGGCGCATGGCCGGCGGATTTGCCGTAGGTCTTGTCCGGCAGCCAGTTTTTGTACCGGGCTGCCGCGTAGTTGAAGCGTTCCCAGGTCTCCTCGCTGCGCCAATCCAGATGGATGGTGCCCTTTTTGAAGACCCGGATGCGAAAGAAGGTGGAGTAGAACGGCTCCCTGTGGTCGAGTCCAGGGCGTTCCGCCAGGCGGCGCATCTGCGCGGCGATGGCAGCGCTCGTCCGCTCGATGGCGCCGTAGTCTTCCCCGACGACAAAGCAAATGGCTTTGTCCAGGTCATCCAGGCGGTCGGCCTCCCTGAACCCCCAGGTGTGCCAATACCTGTACTTGTCATCGTAGAGCTGCTGCCAGGGCAGGATGATGCGCCGGGCGATGCGGTAGGAGTCGTTCGTCACCCAGGCCGCAGACCGGTCCCGATTCTCTGCATGGTACCGAGTCATGGCGTCGAAGGCGCCCACGATGCACTGCTGCATGATATCGGGCGCCGAAGCCACGAATGCTTGCAGCACGCGCAGGATGTTCTCTTCGTTGAAAGCGACGCTGTTGGCTGAGGCGAGCAGCGCATCGAACTCTTTGCGAAACTGGCTGGTGGTGCGCTCGCCGAGGGTGGTGGCCTTCCACACCCACTCCCAGTAGGCGGCTTTGAGATCCGCATCGGTCTGGATGGACTTGGCCGGATGAATCTGGGCGCCGGCCAGAATCTTCTTGATGCTGCTTTCCAGCGCGTCGCGTTGCGCCATCAAGTCCCTGACCGCGGCATAGGATTGCACCAGCCCGGCGATAGTGCTTCCTCGCCGCGCCAGGGCGTTTTCCATGAAGGTTTCCGGGTCGGGCGCGGCGGCTGTTTCGTCGGCTTCCAGGTTCAGCGCGTCCCAGTCAATCCCTGTTTCTGTGACGGGCTTGGTGAGCCGCACGATGACACAGCGCACGTCGGTGGGCCGCTCGGCTTGCAGAAAAGGCTGCCCGGCGTCTTCCACCTGACCATGCTCCTCGATAAGCCGTTCCAGCACTTGCCGGTCGTTGGTGTGGGCGTTGGCCACGGTCTGTTCGTTGAGCACGCAGGCGATCTGGCAGCCCGGCGGCGCGATTTCCCAGGCGTGCAGCAGGTGCTTCGCCCCGCTGCGGAAGGGTGGGTTCATAAAGATGTAGTCGATGTGCCGGTCCGCTGCCGGGTAGTCGAAGAAATCGAAGGCCAGAAGGGTGGCGCCCAGCCCGGCCAGGACCATCTGCCCTTTGAGGTCCGGCTCAATGGCCAGCAGCGTCTGCGGCGCATTGCTGCGGACACCATACTCCCTCTTCACGATGCCCAGAATGTCGCCCATGCCGGCGGACGGGTCGAGGATGACGCCAGGGATGCGCCGCTCCCATTCGTGTTCGCCGCGCACATACGGGGCGACCAGCTGGCGCACCAGTGCCGGCGGCGTTGGGTAGAACTGAAGCAGGTCTGTCATAGGTTTCCTCAAACTCAATGCACGAGATGTCGGGCTGGAAGCTCCCGCGCGCCAATGGATGAATGTCATTCGGGGATTGTGTGCATACGAGCGTGGCTGACGTAGCGGGTTCTGGTGAGGTTGCTCGAACGGCTCGCCGAGTGGAGGCAAAGCCGGCTGCCCTACAGATGTTGCTCAGATCGATGGCGTTATCGCAGCGGGGCGCAGGCTGCCGTCAGGCGGCCATCGCGCCCGCTGCGATAGGGGTTGGGTGAAGTGGCAGCCCATTCAGCAGGTGCAGACCGCCGCGCTTGCAGGCATTGCCGTGTTGGAGTAATTGACAACACCTGGCCGTGCTGCTATTGTGTTTGCATGAAGGCTGTGCCGCTGATTCGACGGCGGGTGGTGCTCGCCGTGGATGCATTTGTCGAGATCTCAGTCTGGCGCGTTCCGCAGCCGGCGCCGCCGGCTGCCCACGCCTTCAAATACCGGCTTGCCTATGTGGTTGGCGGCGAGTGTGTCCTGCGCTACGACAACGAACGGGGCAAAGGGGATCATCGGCACGAGGGCGCCGAAGAATGGCCCTACACGTTTTCTACGCCGGATCAGCTGATGCTCGATTTCAGCGCCGACATTGCGAGGTGGAATTGTAAACAACCCCATGCCTAAAGGCAGGGGCTTTGTCCCTGACGCTGCACGGTAGTTTGTGCAGTCGAGACGTTCGGCGAGTTTACATTCGCCCTGCTGGAAATGTTCCCAGCAGCGATGTGGTCGGCAAGCCCAGAGAAGCCGCACGATACACAGGAAAATTCGGATTGGGTCTTACGGTTAGCTTTATCGACAGTGCCACAAGCGGGACAGGTGCGAGATGTGTTACGCGGATCGACCGCG
>JAPKMV010000747.1 GCA_026645635.1 Caldilineaceae bacterium | reverse complement strand
CCCCTCGCAATTCGCATTCAAGGAGCAACCAACCATGCATTCCAACTTCATTCGTCACACCATCCACCTGTCCGGCACGCTGTCGGCCGACGCCAGCGGCGTGCTGCCGGCCTTCTCCAACACCGGCATCAAGCTGCTGGAAGTGGCCGCGTCCTCGTCCAACGCCGGCAGCGCCACGCTCAAGCTGGGCACGAAGACCGACGACGACGCCTACATGACCGCCAAGGCCATCGGCGTCTCCAACGAACCGGTCCACTTCACCGTCAAGGACTTCGACGGCACGCTGGCCGACCCGCTCAAGACCACCTGCCCGCAGCACGCGCCCCGGACCGTCTTCACCTGGGCGCTGGACTTCGACGGCGATGGCGGCGATGCCGCGGCAGACGTCGACCTGGTCTTCACGTTCCTCATCGGCGGCGTCAACTCCGATGTGACCGGGCTGCTCGTGTAGGGAACAGCTTTGACGCAACGGGAACAGTCTTGACGCAGAGACGCAGAGAGGCAGAGAAAACGCAGAGAAATGCTTGAAATATGTCTTTGCTTTTCCTCTGCGATCCTCTGCCACTCTGCGTCTCTGCGTCAAAGTTTTTAGCCACTCAAGGAGACTCACATGTTGTCCTGTACGAAGTGCAAGCCCAAGAAGAAGGAAACCCAGCCATGACCATGCAGAACGACCATCAGATCATCCAGGCCATCGGCGAGGGCGGCCCCTTCGACCCGGTGCAGGCGATCCGCGCCCTGGCGCGCCTCGTCGCCAGCGCGCCGGCCAAAGAGCCGCCGCCGGCCGTGATGGCCGACCCGGATGCGGCGCCGGCCAAGAAGCGGCCCGCCAAAGACAACACGGCGGCAGAATAGGGACCGGCAGCCATGCGTCTTGACCGCCTGCGCGACGAAGTGCGCCACAAACTGGGCCAGACCGGCGCCACCTCCACAGTGGATGACGCCGCCATCGACCACGCCCTGGAGCAGGGGCTGGCGCTGCTGGCGTCCTACTATCCTGCCGTGCGCGTCGAATTGACGCTGGAAACGGCGGGCAAGACCCAGGACCTGAAACGGCTGGCGCCCACCATCGCTCGCCTCGACGAGGTGCGGTGTCCCTACGATCCAGCCGACCCCATGCGGCTTGGCTACACCTGCTCCATGCTCGACGCCCACACCGTCTACTTCCGCGACGCGGAACCCCAGGCGGGGGAGAAGCTGCTGGCCATCTACCGCGCGCGGCACACCATCGCCGGCCTCTTCCAGGACGAAACCGATTCGCTGCCGGAAGACCCAGCCTACGAGCATCCGCTGGTGCTGGCCGCTGCCGGCCACCTGCTGGCCCTGGAATCGCTGCGCCTCATGCTTTCCCTGGATCCGGAGCAGCGGCAGGCCGGGCACACGCTGCGCGACCTGGGCGCTGCCCTGAGCACTCAGGCCATCGACGCAGCGCTGTCGATGAACGGCCTGCTGAAGAACCCGGCCTGGAGCGGCCTCGGCCTATGAATCTCACCCTGCTCACCCCGCCGGCCATCGAGCCGTTCACCGTGGATGAGGCCAAAGCGCTGGCGCGCACCGCCATTGACAGCGGCGAGCATGACGCGCTGGTAGCCAGGCTCATCACGGTCGCGCGGCAGCAGGTGGAAGCGGACACGGGGCGCGCCATCGGGCTGCAAACGTGGTGCGGCAGCCAGGCATACTGGCCCAGGTCGCGGTATCTGACCCTCCCGGTCTGCCCCCTGGTCAGCGTGGAGCGTTTCACCTACAGAACCTCAGCCGGCGTGCAGACGCTCGATCTGGCAGGCTGCAGCGTGCAGCCGCAGCCCCACCACTACGGCCAGATCGCCCTGGCTGCCGGCGGCAGTTGGCCGGCAGCCGTGCTGCTCTACCCAGGCTTGACCGTCGACTTCACCTGCGGCTACCAGACGGTCCCGCCGCCGCTGAAAGAGGCCATCGGCGCGCTGCTGGTCTACTGGTACGACAACCCGGAAGCGGCCATCGCCAGCACTGCCTACAAGGCAGAGATGGGCGTGCTGCCGCTCCGCTATCACGAACTCATTGCACCGTTCAAGTTATGGGGGCGCCGATGACTCTCAGTGACGTGGTATGGGGCTTGCTGTGTCTTGCGCTGCCCCTGGCAATCCTGCTGGCGCTGGTCTACGGGCTGCGCTCCGGCTTCAGCGCCTTCCGCGACGCCATCAACCATTTCGCCCAGAAGTATCTGGCGTGGTGGCTGCACCGGAGCTGAGAGGCTGTTTGGGATTGTTTTGACGCAGAGAGGCGCAGAGATGCAGAGAAACGCAGAGAAAACCGCGGTCATGCGCAGCGGTGACCAGCTATGCAATTCCACTGCGAACCGCTGCGCCGCCGCGTCTCTGCGTCAACCCTGCTCGCTGCAAACAGTTGCTGAGGCGCTATGAGTGTACGCACCCGCGCGCGGGCCGGGACCTACAACCACCTCATCACCCTGCTGCACCAAAACGTCACCCAGGACGAATTTGGTCAGGAGAAACGCAGCTGGGACGAGGGGCAGCCGATCTACGCCGCCAAAGAAGCCGAATACCGCCCGACGGACAGCTTCATTGAGATGAGCGCGGCGCATCACTACGAGCAGCGGCTCTGGTTCCGCACCCGCAAGGGCGTCGCCTTCCACCAGACCGCCATGCGCCTGCGCGACCCGGAGGACGGCGACTACGAGATCCTGGCCATCGAGCCGGACACCGTGAACCGCGAGGTGCGCCTGCTTTGCCGGCTGGTGAAGCCATGACCGTCGAAGAAGC
>JAPKMV010000746.1 GCA_026645635.1 Caldilineaceae bacterium | reverse complement strand
CGGTGAAGACTGGTATGGAGACTGACGCCAGCGGGGGGACGGCGGTTTGGCGCCCGGGTTTATCCACCACGAGCAGGCCATGCAAAGACGATGAACGTACTGGCACTTGCGCAAACGCTCCGACGGTCAGGCTTAGGTTGTTGCCTGGCGCCGTCCGCGGTGGGCCGCTTGGGTGCGGCGCGCATCCTGCAACAGATGCACCACACGCGCTACCGTGGCGTCGAGCGGGCCTTCGAGCGTACAGCCGCTGGCGGGCGGATGTCCACCGCCGCCCAGGGCAAACGCAAGCTCGCTGACGCTGAAGCCAGGCTTGGCTCTAAAACTGCATTCTACCGCCGGCTCCCCGGTTTTGCCTATTTTTTCGGTGAAGATGGCGCTCATGTCGGCTTCGATGATGGTGGACAGGATTGTATTCAGGCGGCTGTCGTTGTCCTTCAGTCCCGCGGCCTGCAACTGGTCACGGCGCACCGTGGCCCAGACGACGCCCTCTTCCAGCCGGGTCTCCGGCAGCACCAGCGACCAGAGTTGGAGCGCGGCGAAGGGCAGGCGCGCCAGCGTGCGTTGGACGATGTCGGGCAGGTCGGCGCCGCCGTCTTGCAGGCGCATGGCCACTTCCAGCACCGCGGGCGTGGTGTTGGAAGTGCGGAAACAGAGCGTGTCGGTGACGATGCCGGTGAGCAGACACTGGGCGATCTTGCCGGTGAGCGGCGCGTCCAGCGCATCGGCCAGGTAGGCGACCATCTGCGCGGTGGCTGCACACTCCGGCGCGACCCAGTTCACTGCGCCGAAGTTGGTGTTGGTGGCGTGGTGGTCGATCACGGCCAGGGGGATGTGGCTGTGCTTTTGGGGCTTGTAGACATCGCCCATGCGGTCGGCGCTGGACGCGTCCAGGCAGATGATCAGGTCGTAGGCGCCGTCGACGCGGCGCGGCGACAGGATCTCCCGCGCGCCGGGCAGGTCGTTGAACTCGGTGACGAGGGGGTCGTGCATGGCTGGCGTGGCTTCTTTGCCCAGGTGACGCAGCAGCCAGACCATGCCCAGCAGACTGCCGTAGGCGTCGCCGTCGGGGCTGACGTGGCTGATGCAGAGCACGCGCTGGCTCTGGTCGATCAAGGTGAGGAGTTCGGTTGGAATCGGTGTGTGCATCATGTTCAATGGACTGGCATGGCCAGGGTTAGCCCGCAGACCAGCGCTGCGCCGGCATGGCGGGCGGCGGCGGCGCACGCGGTGAGCGTCGCGCCGGTGGTGTAGACATCGTCGATCAGGAGCAGCGTCAGCCCGGCGCAGGCGGGGCTGGCGAGGAACGCATCTTCCACGTTGTCGGCGCGCTCCTGTGCTTTGAGGCCGACCTGTGAGCGGGTGTGGCGTGCGCGGTGGATCAAGTCGGTGCGCAGCGGAATGCGTGTGCGGCGGCTCAGCGCCCGCGCCAGCAGCTCGGCCTGGTTGTAGCCGCGCTCGGCCAGCCGTTCGGCATGGAGCGGCACCGGCGCGACCGCATCGAAGCCATCGCGCAGCCCATCCCACTCCGGGCGCAGCAGCGCGGCGGTCAGGTAGCGGCCCAACGCTGGCGCGAGGTCGGGGCGCTGTTCATACTTGAGCAGGTGGATGAATTCGCGCACGGGCGTGGTGTGCAGTGCGGCCGCATGGACGTGCGCCAGCGGATGCTCCGGTTGGGCGGCGCACTGGGCGCACTGCTCGACGGGCGCGGCTTGCACGCGGCCGCAGCGACGGCAGACAGCCTGCGGCGCGGGTTCAGCCTGTTGGGCGCAGATCGGGCAGATGAGGTGGCCGACGTGGCCACAGGTGGCGCAAGTGGGTGGGAAGATCAGGTCGAGACCGGCTGCCAACCAACCGTGCAGCCGCTCGCCGGAGGATGCGAACGGACGCGTGTACATGGGTGTCTCCAGAATCATGTGAGCCAGGGTGCGCCGTTGGGCAGCCAGAAGGTCTGAGGGCCAAACAGCGACCAACGAATCCCGATGTCGTTGAAAAACTCGCGGATGCTGTCGCCCACGATGAGGAGGATCGACAACATGACGATAGACAACAAAATGATGATCAGGGCAAACTCGATAAAGTTCTCGCCGGAGCGACTCGATGGCATGCGTGACATGGTGGGGAGTATAGCATCGTTGCGGGCGTAGGGCAATTGTATCGACGGCGTTCCGGGAAGTATAATGCACTCATCATCGCCCATATGCACCCGGACATGGCTAACCACAAGGAGGCGTCCGTGAATATCGCCAAACTCTTCGAACTGCAGAAACTCGACTTCAACATCGACAAGACACGCAAGCGCGTGGGGGAAATCCGCGCGGCGCTGGGGGAGAGCGAGGCAGTGACTGCGGCCCGCAACGCAGTGGCCGCGTCTGAGGCCGATGTGCATCGCTGGCACGCGGCGCAGAAGGACGCCGAACTGGAGGCGCAGCAGATCGGCGCCCGCATTCAACTGGATGAGAAGCGGCTGATGAGCGGCGAGGTGCGCAACGCCAAGGAACTGGGCGCGCTCCAGGACAACATCGCGTCGATGCAGCGGCAGCGCGCCGCAGTGGAAGAACGGGGCGTCGAGGCGATGCTGATGGTGGAGGAGTTGAGTCGCCGGCTGGCTGACGAACGCGCGGCGCTGGCTGCCGCGGAGACGACCTGGCGCAGCGGTCAGACCGACCTTGTGGCCGAAGAGACCAAGCTCAAGCGCTTTTATGCACAACTCAAGCAGCAGCGCGAGGCCACCGCCGCGTCGATCGACGCCGCTTCGCTGCAC
>JAPKMV010000745.1 GCA_026645635.1 Caldilineaceae bacterium | reverse complement strand
CCCTGGAGGCGGCCATCGCCTGGAGCTACGACCTGCTCGACGAGGCGGAAAAACGCTGCCTGGCGCGGCTGGGCGTCTTCCGCGGCGGCTGGACGCTGGAGGCCGCCGAGGCGATCTGCGGCGCGGAGATCGACGTGGTCGACCGGCTGGCGGCGCTGGTAGACCAGAGTCTGATCCAGTCGACCCACACCGACGGCGGTGAGGTGCGTTTCCACATTCTGGAGACGATCCGCGAGTTTGCGCTGCTGCGGCTGAATGAAGAGGCCGACGCCGCCGCAGTGCAGGAGCGCCACGCCCGCTACTACCTCGACCTGGCGGTGACGGCGGAACGGCAGTTGCAGGGCAGCCAGCAGGCCGTCTGGATGACCCGGCTCCACGCCGAGAGCAACAACCTGCGCGCCGCCTTTGCCTGGAGCCTGTCCACGGCGGGCGATGTGGCGCTGGGGCTGCGCGCCGGCGCCGCGCTCTGGTGGTTCTGGTGGACCGATGGCCAGGTTGGGGAGGGGCGGCAGTGGCTGGACGGGTTGATTGCGCGCGCCAGCGCAACGGCGGCGGACGACACAGTCCTGGGGCCGGTGCTGCTGGGTGCGGGCATCCTGGCTTTCTTTGCCGGTGAGTTTGCCGCGGCCATCCCGCACCTGACAGAGGCCCGCGACTGCGGCGCCCGTGCCGGCGACCTGATTACCCAGGGCTACGCCATCTTCATGCTCGGCACCGTGCAAGTGCTGTCCGGGCAAGCCGACGACGGCCATCTGCTGCTGGAGGAAGGCAGCGCCATCCTGCGCCGCGCCGGTTACGCGGCGTTGTGGCAGGTGGGCGTCACCAGCCTGGCGCGCACCCTGCTCTCGTTCGAGCGTGGCGACCTGGCCGCGGCGCAGCGCCACGCCGACAAGGGGATGTTCATTTTCCGGCAGTTGGGCCAGCCCTACGGCATCGGCCTGGCCTTCAACTATCAAGGGGATGTGGCGCGGCAGCGGGGAGAGCTGGGGCGTGCGGCTGAGCTTTACCAGGCGGCGCTGCCCCTGCTCCAGGCGGCCCGAGCCAGGAGTGAGATCCCGGCAGTGCTGCACAACCTGGGTCACGTCTTCCTTGCCCAGGGCGATGCAGCCCAGGCGGCCAGCGTCTTTGCTGAGGGGCTGGAATTGCAGCGCGCCGTGGGCAACCGCATGGGCATGGCGGAGTGTCTGGTCGGCCTGGCCAGCACCGAGCTGGCTGCCGGCCACGATCGGCGGGCGGTCACGCTGCTGGGCGCGGTCGATGCGTTGCTTGCCAGCCTCAACGTGCCGCTGTTTGCTGCCAACCAGGCCATCTATCAGCGCGCCGTCGAACTCACCCGTCTGCGCCTGGACGACGCAGCGTGGAACACGGCCTACGCAGTGGGGCAAAAGACCCCGACCAACCAGTTGATTTCACTGCGGGAGGTCGCCGACTGACATGGTGCGCGCCGCCCATGTAGCTGTGGCGGCGCGCGCGAACGGTAGATTGTCCTGATGGCGGCATTTGCTTTGACGCGATGCTCTCTTGGTCTCTGCTCAGCAGCGGTAGAAAGAGTGTCGACGGCACAGTGAACGTCGCCACTTCCTCAAAGCCGTGGTCGTCGCCGTTTTCGTCTCTGGCTGTCATGCTGAGGCCAAAGGCGCAGCCCGCTGGGGCTGGCGCAAATTGCCCAACAGCACCCGCCACATTACCCCCGGCTGCATGACACTGGGCGGCGGCGCCACCAGATTGACCACCTTCAGAAAGGCCACGGACGTTGCGCCATCCCGCCCGGCCGCGTGGTGCAGTTTGCTGATGTACCAATTGATGAAGCGCACCATGGGCGTGCGCGGCCCCTCGATCTGGGGGATGCGCAGATCGTTGCCCACAGCCGTGTTCCAGGGAACGTCAATGATTTTGGTTGCTTCGTGGAAGAAGCGCCGGGCCAGCCCTTTTTCGCCTTGAGAAAGGCATTTGCCCAAGACCGCGCTCTCCATCGCGGCCACCGACATCCCTTGGCCGTAGATGGGGTTGAAGCTGCACAGGGCGTCGCCGATGACCAGATAGCCCTGAGGGAAGCGGACCAGCTTCTCGTAGCGTCGGCGCAGATTGGATGGGATCTTGTGGGGCACGGGATCGCTCACTGGCTGGGCGTTGGCGATCACCTCATAGAGGGCTGGCACACCCAGCTTGCCCACATAGGCCAGCAACCCCGCGTGATCCAGCGGGATCGGCTCGCCCAGATAGGCGGCTACGGTCAGCACCCAGCGATTGTCCTCCTGGCTGAGCAGCACGCCGCCCCGTGGATTTTCCGGCGAGGGAGAGACGATCAGCGCGTTGATGCCGGGGATGTGTTCGGGCTTGCGCTGGTATTGGCACGACGTGTAGACCACATCGATCTTCACCTGTTCCTCGACGGGCCGCGCGTAGCCCATCCCCTCCAGCCAGGCCGGGCTGCGCGAACCCCGCCCGCTGGCGTCCACCACAAGGGCTGCGGAGAGGCTCTCCTCGGCGCTGCCTGCCTTACGGCGGATGATGCGCACGCCGGTCACCCGACTGTTGTCCGGCGCGGCAATCAGCCCCAGCACATCGCAGCCGTCCACCGCCCGCACATTAGGCAAGGCCAGCACCCGCTCTCGCACCTCAGCTTCCAGCCTGGGGCGGCTGATGTTGATGGCGTTGACGCCGCTGGTGGTGGGCTGGTGAAATCCGCCCTCGTGATACCAGCGGGCCAGGCGGCTGACGTCTCCGTAGTCTGCGCCCAAGCTGATCAGCCGCTCGGTGAGACC
>JAPKMV010000744.1 GCA_026645635.1 Caldilineaceae bacterium | reverse complement strand
GGCGCGATCCACCGCCGCGGCCACGGCTGCGTCCATCTCCAGCGCGACCCACTGTGCGGCGACGATGCCTTCCAGGTCGAGGGTAGCCAGTTGCTCGCGGAAAACCTGCTGGGTGACGGTGTTGAGTTCGCTTTGGAGCGCATCTTCCGCCACGGTGTTGCACTCTTGCAGCGTGGCGCTCTGCGCAGCCGGCGCGGCCTGCACGGGAGCAATGCTCAGCAACAAGGCGGCGACCAGCAGCAGAATTATCCAGCGAGCAGCGCCCTGCCGTCGCACCGCTCGCTGGTGCGCTTGCATCTCAATCAGCCTCACGGCGGTCTTGAGGGTCATCGTTCATCTCCGTTTGCACGCCTCATCGTCTGGCGCCAGTATAAACGAAGCCGGTCGTTCCGTAAATCGAGTGCGCGGGTTATCCAAGTGGCAGAAGTGCTGGTATATTTCCTTCAACAACGGCAGACTCTTGACTCCAGAACCGAAAGCGAACAGTTATGTCAAATAAGACCACAAGCAAACGCATTGGCGTCTTCACCAGCGGCGGCGACTCCCAGGGGATGAACGCAGCGGTGCGCGCCGTCGTGCGCGCCGGCATCAACGCCGGCGCCGAAGTCTACGCCATCTACGAAGGCTATCAGGGCATGGTGGAAGGGGGCCGCTACATCCGCCCCCTCCACTGGTTCGACGTGGGCGGCATCCTGCAACAGGGCGGCACGATCATCGGGTCCGCACGGTCGAAGGATTTCCGCACACGCGAGGGGCGCCGCCGCGCCGCCTTCAATCTGCTCGACAACGGCATCGACGCGTTGGTGGCCATTGGCGGCGACGGCAGCCTAACCGGCGCTAACCTCTTTCGCCAGGAATGGCCTGAACTCCTCGCCGAACTGGTGGCGGAGGGCAAACTGACGCCCGAAGCCGCGGCCGCGCACACGAATCTGGCCGTCGTCGGGCTGGTCGGCTCCATCGACAACGACATGTTCGGCACCGACATGACCATCGGCGCGGACACCGCGCTGCACCGCATCGTGGAGGCGGTGGACGCCATCGCCGCCACCGCGGCCAGCCATCAGCGCAGCTTCGTCGTCGAGGTGATGGGCCGCCATGCCGGCTACCTGGCGCTGATGAGCGGGCTGGCCACCGGCGCGGACTGGGTCTTCCTCCCCGAAAGCCCACCCGCCGATGGCTGGGAAGCGGCGATGTGCGACACGATCCACGCCGGCCGTGCGCGGGGGCGCCGCCATAACGTGGTCATCGTAGCCGAGGGCGCCATCGACCGCCAGGGCAACCCCATCGCCAGCGAATATGTCAAGCAGGTGCTGACGGAGCAGTTGGACGAAGATACACGCGTCACGCTGCTTGGCCATGTGCAGCGCGGGGGAACGCCCAGCGCCTTTGACCGCAACATGAGCACCATGCTCGGCGCGGCCGCGGCGGAGTATGTGATTGCGGCCACACCCGCCGACGAACCGCAGCTTTTCGGCATTCGCGACAACGAGGTGTTTCACTCGCCGCTGATGGAAAACGTGCGCAAAACGCAGCAGGTGGCCGAGTTGATCAAAGCGGGCGACTACACGGCCGCAATGGAGATGCGCGGGCGCGGCTTTGTCGAGGCGTATGAGACGCTCAAGACGCTGGTGCAGGCGCAGCCCCGCCCCGCCGAGCCAGGGCAGCACCAACTGCGTCTGGCCGTGCTCCACATGGGCGGGCCGGCGCCGGGCATGAACACCGCCATTCGCGCCGCGGTGCGTCTTGGCCTGGACCGTGGCCACACGATGCTCGGCGTGCACAACGGCATGACCGGGCTGATCAACGGGCAGGTGCACGAGATGCAGTGGATGAGCGTGCACGGCTGGGTTGCGCGCGGCGGCGCAGAGCTAGGCACCAGCCGCCAGGCGCCCAAAGCGGAAGATTTCGCGCGCATCGCCCAGACGCTGGAAGCGCAGGGCATCGATGGTCTGCTGATCGTCGGCGGGTGGATCGGCTACCAGCTCGCCTATCAGTTTACGGTTCATCGCGCCGAACACCCTGCGCTGGCCATTCCCGTCGTCTGCGTGCCGGCCACGATCAACAATGACCTGCCCGGCACCGAGATTACTATCGGTGCGGACACCGCGCTCAACACCATCGTCAACGACGTGGACAAGATCAAGGAGTCGGCTGTGGCGTCGCAGCGCTGCTATGTGGTGGAGGTGATGGGCCACGACTGCGGCTACCTGGCGCTGATGAGCGGGCTGGCTTCCGGCGCCGAGCGGGTCTATCTGCCCGAAGTGGGCATCGGGCTGGACGACCTGCGCTATGATGTGGCGGAGATGCTCGACGGCTTCCGCCAGGGCAAACGGCTGGGGCTGGTCATGCGCAGCGAACACGCCGACCCCTATTACACGACCCCGTTTCTGGTCTCACTCTACGAAAAGGAGGGCGGCGCACTTTTCGATGCACGCCCATCGATTCTGGGGTGGCGTTGCGCCGGTTGATCATCCTGGCGGAAAACGGCGGGGCCGCGGCGCTGAGCATCGGGCGGCAGGCAGGCAAGCTGCATTTCACCGACCTGGCCGATTTGCCGCTGCTGGTCGAGCCGCGCGCCCATCGACCAAAGGAACAACGCTGGCTGGGGCTGCGCGGCCTGGCGCGCAAGATGGCCGAACCGCGCCCGCCTGCGTAGAAACTGTTTGTAAAGATCCCTTTGACGCAGAGGCGCGGAGATGCAGAGACACGCAGAGAAAATCGAGAGAGCGCGCAGCAGTAGCCAGCCTTGCAACTCCTCTGCGAACCTC
>JAPKMV010000743.1 GCA_026645635.1 Caldilineaceae bacterium | reverse complement strand
GCTGCGCCGGCTGCTCGACCGTTCCATTTTCAGCCACGCCGATGTGCCCTACCGCATTCGCCCCTACGCCGCGCTGCTGGCAGACAGCTACAACACCATCGATTTTGACTGGGCGCATGAGGAAACGGTGGAGGCGCGCGTGCAGACGGTGGGCACAGATGGCAAGTTGGTGACAACGGCCAGCGGCGAGGTCTTCCATGTCTCGCTGGCGGAGAAACTCATCGTGCTGCTGCTCGCAAAACTGAGTAACCTGTCCCCCGAGGGCGGCATCTGGATGAACACGCAGCGCCCCGAGTGGAACGATGCCAACAATGCCCTGGTGGGCAAAGGCATTTCAGTGGTCACCGCGGCCTATCTGCGCCGTTACATCGTCTTCTGCCAGGGTCTCTTTGCCGGCGACGACGCGCCGCTCCACCTCACCCGCGAGTTGAAATCGCTGCTCGACGGCGTGCATGCGATCCTCGAAAATCACCTGCCTACGCTCGCCACAGGCTTCGACGACAAGACGCGGCGGGCGCTGCTGGACGAGCTGGGCGAGGTGTCCAGCGCCTATCGCCATGCCTTCTATCAACACGGCTTCAGCGGCGACCTGGCCGTCGTCGAGCGGCGCGACCTGCTCAACCTGCTGGATGTGGCCCTGGCCTACATCGAACAGACGCTGCGCGCCAACCGCCGCGCCGATGGCCTCTATCACGCCTACAACACGCTGCTGCTGAGCGACGGCAGCGCGGCGGTGGAGCACCTGTACGAAATGTTGGAGGGGCAGGTCGCCATCCTCTCGTCGGGGCTGCTGACCGCCGATGAGGCGCTGACGCTGCTGGAAGCTCTGCGCCACAGTCCTCTCTACCGCGCCGACCAGCACAGCTACATCCTCTATCCCGACCGCGAACTGCCCGGCTTCCTGGCCAAGAACTGCATCCCCGCGGCGCAGGTGCAGGGGCTGGCTCTCGTCGATGCGCTGATTCGTCGCAACGATCTGACGCTGCTGGTGCGCGACATTGACGGGGTCTACCACTTCAACGGCGCGTTCCGCAACGCGGGGGACGTGGCTGCCGCGCTGGATCGGCTGCGCAGCGACCCCACGCTGGCGCCCCTGGTCGAGCAAGACGGTGCGGCATTGCTCCATGTCTTCGAGACCACCTTCCAGCACCGCGCCTTCACCGGGCGCTCGGGCACCTTCTTTGCGTTCGAGGGGCTGGGCAGCATCTACTGGCACATGGTGTCCAAGCTGCTGCTGGCCGCACAGGAAGCGTTCTGGCAGGCGGTGGCCGCCGGCGCCGACGCGGTGACGCTGCAGGGGCTGGCCGCGGCCTACTACGACATCCGCGCGGGCATCGGCTTCAACAAGTCGCCGGCAGTCTACGGCGCATTCCCGACCGACCCCTATTCGCACTCGCCGAAAGGCAAAGGCGCCAAGCAGCCGGGCATGACCGGGCAGGTGAAGGAAGAGATCCTGACCCGTTTTGGCGAACTGGGAGTGCGGGTGCAGGCGGGCGCTATCGAGTTTCGTCCGCTGCTGCTCGATGAGCGCGAGTTCAGCCAGCAGCCGTCTGCTTTCGCCTATGTGACCGTGGACGGGGAGCGGCGCTCGCTCGATCTGCCGGCGAACGGGCTGGCGTTCACCCTCGGCCAGACGCCGGTGGCGTTGGTGCGCGGGACGCAGCCACAGGTGGAAGTGGTCTACGCCGACGGGCAGCGCACGCAGATCGCAGGCGCGGTGCTGGAACCGGCGATCGCAGCGCACATCTTTCGCCGCAATGGGGTGATCGACCACCTGGTTGTCACGGTCGCCACAGCGTAGCAGTGGTTTCGCCCCAATCGCGAACTGCTCCTGTACCGTAGGTGCGGTTTTCAACCGCACCTACGGTTGGTTTGAGCAGAAATACGGGCTGCTCTCCGAAATGTTCTACCGGCTGTACGAACTCACATCCCGGAGTTACAAAGTACCCATCCCCATCACAAACATGCACCGCCAGATATCAAGCACAATCCTATGTTGCCTGCTCGTGCCACCGGACTGCTCCTGTGTTGCACGGGGCAGGCGGCCAGCTCGCTGTTAGTGAGCATAGCACGCGATGTCGAGTACCGTGAAAACCGGACGCGCACGCTCACGGATCAGGAGAATCGGCGGGCGTGAGAAGGTGGATCACGGAGGACGCGAAAGGAACGAAAGGCGCGAAAGGGCGCCGGTGCTTTCGCGTTTTTCGTTCCTTTCATGGCTATCGTGATCCAACCATCTGCGCGCCCACGCTGAACCTGGCGCAGCCGGGATAGAGGGTGGCGTGGTATAATCACCTCACCAAGTGTTAGGTCGGTCAGGAGATAACCAATGGAACAATCCGTTGCCATCGAAATTCCTCAGCGTTTGTTGCGTGCAGCCAGAGCCACGCCCGATGATCTGAGAATTGAACTGGCTGTACAGTTGTATGAGCAGCGGCGGCTGGCGATTGGTCATGCCCGCGAGTTGGCAGGAATGAGCTTATGGCAATTCCGTCAACTATTGGCCAGCCGCGGCATTGCACCTCATTATGATGTCAGCGATCTTGATGATGATATGCAGACGTGGGCGAACTTGGATAGCGAATGATCGTTGTCAGCAACACATCGCCGATTACAAACCTCGCCGCCATTGGACAGCTTGAACTCCTCCACAAACTCTTTGGCCGCATCATGACGTCCGGCGCAGTGGTCAGCGAATTGAATGCCGGCGGCGTATTATGGCCCGGCGCCACCGAGTTGACGCATGCCAGATGGATCCGTGTCGAGAAC
>JAPKMV010000742.1 GCA_026645635.1 Caldilineaceae bacterium | reverse complement strand
GTGCCGAAGCCGGGGCACGGGCAGGTGTTGATCAAGATGAAGGCGTCGTCGATCTGCGGCAGCGACATCCGCGCCATTTACCGCGAGCACCTGGGCCACGGCCCGGAAGGCTACCAGGGCGTCATCGCCGGGCATGAGCCGTGCGGGCAGATCGTGGAAGTCGGGCCGGGCTGCAAGCGTTTCCAGGTTGGCGACCGCGTGATCCTCTACCACATCAGCGGCTGTGGCGTCTGCAACGACTGCCGCGAAGGCTACATGATCTCCTGCACGTCGGAGCACCGCGCCGCCTACGGCTGGCAGCGCGACGGCGGTCACGCCGACTACCTGCTCGCCGAAGAGGACACCTGCGTCGCCCTGCCCGACGAACTGAGCTATGTCGACGGCGCGCTGGTGGCCTGCGGCTTCGGCACCGTCTACGAGGCGCTCAACCGCGTCGGCGTTTCCGGCCAGGATCGGGTGCTGATCACCGGCATGGGGCCGGTGGGGATGGCCGCCGGGCTGCTCGCCAAGAAAATGGGCGCCACTCAGGTGATCGGCGCGGACGTGGCGCAGTCGCGGCTGGACTTCTCCTTGCAGTGCGGCGCCATCGACCAGGCCGTGCGCGCCGACGCCGCGGACGCGCTGGATCAGATCAAGGCGCTGACCGGCGGGCTGGGCTGCGAAGTCTCCGTCGACTGCTCCGGCTCGCCCCAGGGACGGCTGCTGGCGCTGCAAGGGACGCGGCGCTGGGGCCGCTGCGCCATGGTGGGCGAAGGCAACCGCGTCGACTTCGACGTGAGCCAGACCATCATCCACAACCAGATCACGATCTACGGCTCCTGGGTGACGAGCCTGGGTCACATGGAAGACCTGGTGGAGAAACTCGTGGAGTGGCAGCTCAAGCCGGAGGTGATCGTCTCGCACCGTTTCCCGCTCGACCAGGCCGATGAGGCGTACAAGGTCGCCGACGCCGGGCTGAGCGGCAAGGTCTGCATCGTCATGGACTGATGTTTAGAACTCACGCCAAGACGCAAAGACGCAAAGGCAATTTCCTGTTTCATTGAATCTTTGCGACTTTGCGCCTTGGCGTGAGTTGAATCCAATCGGAGAACAACGATTCTTGGCGACGATTCGCGAGGTGGCGAAGCGAGCCGGCGTGGCGCCGATCACGGTGTCACGGGTGCTGAATAATTCGGGCTATGTCCAGGCCGCGACGCGGGCGCGGGTCGAAGAGGCTGCGGCGGAGTTGAACTATGTGCCGAACATGCTGGCGCACAGCTTCCGTTCGAACCGGACGCACACGCTCGCGCTGGTGGTGACGGACATCACCAACCCGTTCTGGACGACGGTGGCGCGGGGTGTCGAGGATGTGGCCAATGGCCAGAACTTCAACGTCATCTTCTGCAACACCGACGAGAATCCGGCCAAACAGGGGCAGTATGTGGACATGCTGCTGCGCCGCCGGGTGGACGGGGTGTTGCTGGTGCCCGCCGACAGCCTAGGCGAAGAGAGCCGCCAGGCCGTGGAGGCGCTCCAGGCGCAGCAGGTGAAAGTGGTCGTGCTCGACCGACGCATCGACGGCGTGGCGGTGGACAGCGTGCGCGGCGATTCGGTCGGCGGAGCACGCCAGCTCACCGAGCATCTGCTGGCGCTCGGCCACCGGGTGATCGGCTGTCTCTCCGGGCCGACGAATCTCTCGGTTACGGTGGAGCGGGTGAGCGGCTACAGCCAGGCGCTGCAGGCAGCCGGCCTTGCGGTGGACGAGCGGCTGATCCGCTACGGTGCATTCACCGCCGAGAGCGGCCACACACAGACCCGTGAGTTGCTGGGGCAAGCGCCGCGACCGAGCGCGCTCTTTGCCGCCAACAACTTCCTTGCCATCGGTGCGATGCGTGCGCTGCGGGAGGCTGGGCTGCGCACGCCCGACGACATGTCGCTGGCCGTGTTCGACGATCTGCCTGCCAGCTACGTGGCTGAGCCGTTTCTGACAGTGGCAGCGCAGCCGGCGTATGAACTGGGGGCGGCCGCGGCGGCGCTGGCGCTGCGGCGCATCCGCGGGGCAGAGGAACAGCCGATTGTCGAGCTGGTCTTGCCGACGCAACTGATCGTGCGCGTTTCGACGCGGCTAGCCATCACCGCAAAAAATGGTTATTGACAAAGTGCCTGTAATCGATTACAATGCGCGGCAGCCAGATAAACCCACATAAACAGCAGTTCTGAAACCTTTGCTTTTCAGGGAAGTTCGCGTACAATGGTTGCAGCTTTGGTATTGCTTCCTCAGTGGTGTTGCAGCTCACTTTGGGCTGCTTCAAATACTAACAATTCAACAGGAGAATGTGTATGAAGACCCAGAAATGGCTCACCATGCTGCTCGGCGTGCTGGTCATCGCGGCGTTGCTTGCTGGCTGTGCGCCGGCCGCCACGACCACCACGGCGCCTGCAGCAGACACCGGCGCGGCCGCAGAAGCCACGGAACCCGCTGCCGAAGAAGCCGCGGCGAAGCCCTACATCCCCGTGATCTCCAAGGGCTTCCAGCATCAGTTCTGGCAGGCTGTCAAGCTCGGCTCCGAGCAGGCCGCCGCCGACTACAACGTCGACATCACCTTCGAAGGCCCGGCGACCGAGTCGGAAGTGGACAAGCAGATTGAGATGCTCACGGCTGCCCTGGCCAAGAACCCGGCCGCCATCTGCTTTGCGGCGCTCGACACGCAGGCTGCGATTCCGCTGTTGGAAGAAGCCCAGGCGCGCGGCATTCCGGTGGTCGGTTTCGACTCCGGCGTGGACAGCGACATCCCGGT
>JAPKMV010000741.1 GCA_026645635.1 Caldilineaceae bacterium | reverse complement strand
TGCTTTCTCTGCGTTTCTCTGCATCTCTGCGCCCCTGCGTCAAAGTTAGGTGACTTTACAAACAGGCTCTCAGATACTCAGGGTGACGACCGCGGTGAGGTTGGCCGGGTTGTCGGGGTCGAGGCCCTTGGCCATCGCCCGGTAGTAGGCCATCATCTGGAGGACGGGCAGGTAGAGCACCCCGCGCACCGCTTCGGGCAGGGCGCTGACGAAAGCGACCTGTGCGTCATGCTCGGCCAGGTCGAAGATCGTCCCGCCGAGTGCGGCCATTTCCGCCAGCACCTGACGTTCGTGACGACCGCTGCCCGTGGAAAGCAGCCCCACAACCGCAGCCTGCGCGTTGACCATGCTCTTGGGTCCGTGGCGGAATTCCAGAAAATGGAAGGGTTCGCTGTGGGTCAGCGTCATCTCCTTCATCTTCAAACTGACTTCGCAGGCCAGTCCATAGCGTGCGCCCGACCCCAGAAAGTAAAAGCGGTCGAGCGCCAGGTTTTCGCCCAATGCACGCGCCGGCGTCACGTAGCGCTCGAGCAGCGCGGCGGCGAGGTCGGGCAGGGCGCCCATGGCTGCGCGCAGGTCGTCGCGACCGGCGGCCTGCATTGCCAGCGCAGTCGCCGCCACATACAGCGAGGCAAAGGAGCGCGTCTGCGCCACGCTTGTCTCCTGCCCTTTCTCGATCACCAGCGCGACATCCGCCAGCCTGGCCAACGGCTGATCGCCGTAGTTGGTGAGGACGATCACCGGCCCGCGCTGCTCTTGGCGGAAACGCTCCACGGCGCGCACGGTCTCGGTTGTCGCGCCGGAGCGGCTCACTGCCACGAGCAGCGTCCTGCCGTCGGTAAGTACGGTGGCCGGGTGCAGCAGCAGTTCACCGGCTGGAACGGCGCGGGCGATGCGACCGGTCTGCTCCTGAAAAAGGGCGGCGGCAGTCAGCGCCAGGTAGTAGGTGGAGCCGCAACCGGTGAAGATCACCTGGTCGCAGCGCGCGGCAAGCAGCGGCGCCAGTGTCGCCTCTGCCTGGGCGTGGACGGCAAGCGCGTCGCGCCAGGCCGCAGGCTGCGACCAGATTTCGGCCTGTGTGTGGCTGCCTCGTGTCATGGCGGCTTTCTCCGAAAATTGTTCATTCATGGTTGTGTCACCGCTTCGAGCCAGGTGAGATAGATCATGGCATGGTCAAAGGTCTCGCCGCACATCTCTGCGGTGGGGGTGAGCGCATTGCACGCGGCGGGTCGTTCCGGTTGGCCAAAGATAAGGCAGCGGTTATCGTGGCTCAGTTGCGCGCAGCGCACGCCGGCCGGCTTGCCGTTGGGCATACCGGGGATCGGCGACGAGATTGAGATGGCAATGCAGCAGGCGCCACAGCCGACGCGACAGTCCATGGCGCGCCTCATTCGCCCCGGCGCAGCGCGGCCAGCGTCGGTGCGTCGAAGGGGTTTTCGCCCTCGCGCAACTGCGCGATCCACGTTTCGATCTCGGGGCCGCGGTATTTGCTATACAGATCCGGGTAGGTGCGCATGACCCAGCCCAGATAATCTTCGAGGTCCGCGGCGGCCTCGGCGTGACGGCCCAGTTGTGCGTAGGCGATGGCGCGTCCGTCGAGGCTGGCGCCCGTCGGGTCGACCGCCACGGCGGCCTCACACGCGGGCAGCGCCAGGTCGGGCAGGCCGGAGACGCTGTAGCCCCAGCAGAGACCGTTGGCAATGGAAGGGTCGCCGGGCGCAAAATCTGCGGCAGCCTGCATGTCCGCCACCCAATCACCATCCATGCGCAGCAGCGCCAACGCGCGATGGTAGTGCGACATGGCATTGTCTGCATCAAGCGCAAGTGCAGCGCTGAAATCCGCCGCCGCCGCCGCCGCATCGCCTTCATCGTTGCGCTGGTAATAGGCAATGCCGCGGTTGATCAGCGGCGCGGGGTTGCGCGGCAGCAAGTCGATCACTGCGCTCAGGTCGGCGATGGCGGCATCCAGATCCGCAGCCTCCTCCAGGCTAAGCAGCGCGCGCCCCAGCAGCGCCGTGCCGCGGTTATAGCGGATGTTCTCCCAGTCGGGGCGCAGGGCATAGGCCGCCGTGTACGCGGCGATGGCGCGGGAGATGACCGGCACGGTCTGCCCTTCTACCACGGGCAGCAGCGCGCCGATGTAGAAGTTCAGCGAAGCCAGCATGTCGCGGTCGCTGGGGTTGAGCGCCAGCGCGCTCTGGAAGAGCTTGAGTGCGGTGGCGTGCTCGTTCTCCTCACGAAAGACACGCCCCAATGCGTAGAACGCCAGCACACGCCCGCCGTTCGGCACGGCGTCGTTGATCACCAGCGCCAGTTGCGCAGGTGAATCCACCGGGTTGACCCAGTCGGCGTCGTCGTTGCGCATGGTGACGTTGGCGCGCACGCGGCCGGCATCATATTCTCCCCAGATGACCGCAGCCGCGCCCGTCTGCGTCAACAGCGCGCGCGCCTCCTCGTGCGCGGAGATCGGCGTTTCCAACACCGCCACGTGAACATTGCGCAGCCGCGCTTGCTGCACCTCGTCGCGCACCGTCTCGGCGATGCGGCCTGCGACGTTGAAGCGCAGGTCGTCGGCTGCGTAGCTGACGAAGGGCGCAACCAGCAACATCTTTTGGCCGGCCGCAACGACAATGGGCGTGGCGGTTGGCCGCAGCACAACGGGCGTGCTGACCGGCGTCGCCGCCGGCGTTGGCGTGACTGGCGCCGGCAGAAAGCGCGGCGCCACAAACCCGCCCACCAGGGCAACGCCGAGCATGATCACCAGGGCCACGCCAAGCAGGA
>JAPKMV010000740.1 GCA_026645635.1 Caldilineaceae bacterium | reverse complement strand
ATATCTACCGGCGCGACATGGCCGGCGCATCGGTCATCTGCCCGGTGTTGGCCTACTACGGCGCCGGGCGCGCCTGGCTGCCTTCCACCCAGCGACTGCCGGCTGAGCCAAAGCTCAATGGCCCGGCGCGCCGCTGGGCGGCCTTCCAGGATTGCCTCGATGAGCGCATCCGCTTCGACGAACTGCGCGCCTGGTTTCACCGCGAGACGACCGCCGCCGGCAATCGCGGGGGGCGGATGCGGCCCGGCTTCGAGGTCGTCCGTCGCGCTGTGCTGGCGTGCGTACCGGGGGCCGACGGCCTCTGGTATGATCCCGACCGCGCGCAGATCGTGCTGGTCATCGGCGGCCAGGCCCAGCCCTTCGACAACCTGAGCGCCGGACAGCGCATGATGCTGGCGCTAGTAGCTGACATCGCCATCAAAGCGGTCACGCAGAATGCCTTCCTGCTGCCGCCGGACGAACTTGGCGCAGAAGATGAACCGCTGCCGCGCGTGCTCCAGCAGACGCCGGGCGTCGTGCTGATCGACGAACTGGATGTACACTTGCACCCAAAGTGGCAGCGCCAGGTTGCTGCCGACCTGAAGGCAACCTTCCCGGCGCTCCAATTTATCTGCACTTCCCATTCGCCGCAGGTGATCGGCGAGCTGCCGCGCGATCAAATCCGAATGCTGGAAGCTGATCTGGTGGAAACGCCTTCGGTTGCTCTTGGCGCCGACTCGAACTGGATTCTGGACCATGTGATGCAGGGTGCGGCATCGATGAACCCGCTGGCGCGCCACTGGCGCGATCAAGCCGAAGACGCGCTTGCCGATGGCGACCTGCCGTCGGCGCGGCGTGCGCTGGACGAACTGCGCCAGTTGCTGGATGGCGACACCGGTGAACTGGTGCTGCTCGAAAGCAGTCTCTACGCGCTGGAGGCCATCGCCGAGAACGACAACAGCGGAGTTGCCCCGTGAGAACGATCCGTAAACAGGCTGCGCCCAACGCGCTGACACAGTGGCGCGCTCCCCGTCTGGCAGCCAGGCGACCTGAAGGCATGGATTGCACCTACGCCGAGATGCGCCGCGATTCTGCTGTCCTTGCCGTCGTCGAAAACGGTCTCATACATGAGCAAGGTGGCATCTGTGCCTACACTGGTCAGCGTATCAGTATCAGAAATGTCTCTGTGCCAGGCGAACGTGATGTGGATTTTCACATTGAACATCTCGTGCCGCAGGTTCACTGTACTTACGGCCAGGATGCCGACTACACCAACATGGTTGCCTGCTGGCCGCGTCCGAACTGCGGTTTTGAGCCGGCCTACGGCGCGCGCAAGAAAGGCGCTTGGCCTTCCCTGCAAGCACAAGACCAATTCATATCTCCGCTGCGCACTGACTGCACCGCGCGTTTTTCGTTCAACCGACGTGGTGAAATTGAGGCGGCCAAAGAGAGTGACAATCCAGCGCAGATTACAATCCAGCGACTTGGCTTGAATCACGCAACACTGGTTGAGTTGCGCCGATCTGCTATTCGTGGTGCGCTTCTGCCAGCCTCACGCCCGCTGGGATCGGCCGCAGCACGCAAGTTGCTCCAACGTATGCGGCGCGATGCAGAGGATGTCGATCGTGGCATGGCGGCACAACTTATGCCTTTCTGCTTTGCGATTCAGCCCGCACTTGAGCGTAAGATCAGAATGCTTGAATCCATCAGGCAGCCACCAGACCCCTGAACACTGACTGACAGGCGCCGCAATCTGTTGGTGCCCCCATGATATGGAGCCCGGCAACCCACGCTAATAGGCCACTGCAGCCGCCCCATTCACTGAGTGCGCCGCTTTCACCGGCTCCGGCTGCATCTGCAGCACCGCCGCCGCCCAGGTCATGCCTGCGCCAAAGGAAACCAGGAGCAGGCGGTCGGTCGGCTTCATGCGCCCGTCGTCCAGCCATTCGGTCATGGCCAGCGGGATCGACGCGGCTGAGGTGTTGGCGTAGTTCTCGATGTTGACGACGAAGCGCTCCACCGGCAGTTTCATGTCGCGCGCCGCCGCCTGGATGATGCGCAGGTTGGCCTGGTGCGGCACGATCCAGTCGATCTCTTCCATGGTCATGCCGGCCTTGTCGAGCGCCTGCCGGCAGGACGGCCCAATGACCCGCGTCGCAAACTTGAAGACTTCGGGGCCATTCATGCGGATGTAGTGACTTCCCTCAGCCAGCACCTCGGCGCTGAAGGGGCGTGCCGAACCGCCCGACGGCATGATGATGTGCTGGCCATTGGCGCCGTCGGAACCGAGCACATAGCCCAGGAGACCGCACGGCTGATCCGTGGCCTGGAGCACGAAGGCGCCGGCCGCATCCCCAAAGAGGACGCAACTGGAGCGGTCGTTCCAGTCGAGAAAACGGCTGAGCAGCTCCACGCCGACCACCAAAACATTCTTCGAGGCGCCGGTGGCGATAAACTGGTGGGCGATGGCGAGGGCGTAGACAAAGCCCGTGCACCCGGTCACCACAGTGAAGGCCGCCACGTTGGGCGCGCCCAGCGCCGATTGCACCTGGCTGGAGATCGGCGGCGTGAAATAGTCGGGAGAAGAGGTGGCGACGATGATCAGGTCGAGCTGATCGGCGGGGAGGTTGGCCTTGGCCAGCGCCGCCAGGCTGGCATTGACGGCCATCGTGGAGGTGGTTTCGCTGGCGTCGGCGACGTGCCGCTGGCGGATGCCGGTGCGCTGGACGATCCATTCGTCGGTGGTGTCCAGGGTGCGTTCAAGGTCGTGGTTGGTGATGACATGGCCTGGCGCATAAGCGCCCCAG